>NZ_CP117969.2:5000-305000 GCF_028743515.2 Imtechella halotolerans
CTACGTTGGGATGGGATAAGCGCTGAAAGCATATAAGCGCGAAACCCGCCACAAGATGAGATTTCTTTAAAGGGTCGTGGGAGATGACCACGTTGATAGGCTACAGGTGTAAAGGCAGTAATGTCATAGCCGAGTAGTACTAATAACCCGTAGGCTTATTGCACACACTTTCTTTTTCGTTTAGTATTCTTATTTATCTCAATATGTTAACCTATCACGTGCCAAGTGCATGTATCGATTTAAGGTGGTTATAGCAATGGGGCTCACCTCTTACCTTTCCGAACAGAGTAGTTAAGCCCATTAGCGCAGATGGTACTGCCATCCGGTGGGAGAGTATGTCGCCGCCTTCTTTATAAAAGCTCGTCTTTAAGACGGGCTTTTGTTGTTTATACACCACAACAACTTCTTCAATAGTGTAGGGAAGATTTCCTAATAGAAGCCGACTATTTATAAGTCGGCCCTATCAAGGTTTAATTTTCTATCTATTTCGTTAACTATATTTCTACCTTCTGCTAGAGCATTAACTACAAGTGATTGGCCAATTCGTGCATCCCCAAGAAGATAATATTTCGAATCGTTGGTAACGTATTCTTTTGAATTAAATGAAACTCGTTTGAAGTCTATTTTTTTAAGGCTAGGGTGTATCTTTGGACCTGTAAAGCCAATGGCTATAAATAGTATGTCACAAGGAATTGTCCTTGAAGTATTTGGTATTTTCTGCTTGGTTTTAGTACCATTTACATCATTTTTTATCTCTACTTCTGAAATGCTGATCGATACAAGCTGATTTTTTTCAGTATTTAAATGGGTGGCAAATGATTTAAATATTCTGTTACATCCCTCTTGATGTGAAGTACTTTCTTGATATACTACCGCATCCATGGGCCAAGGAGTTTTTTCTGAACGTATTAAGGGGGGTTTATTATGATAGTCTAATTGGGTTATACTAAGAGCCCCTTCTCTGTTGGCTGTTCCGATACAGTCTGATCCTGTATCTCCTCCGCCAATGACAACGACGTGTTTCCCTTTTACATTAATTTTTGATAATTTTTGTTCTTTTGACACGATTCTATTTGCTTGAGTTAAGTATTCCATTGCGTAATGAACTCCAATGATATTCTTGCTTTCTATATCATAAGACCTTGGTTTTTGGGCTCCAATTGCAAGAATGATGGCGTCATAGTTTTTTTCAAGCATGTCAAACTCTATATCTTTGCCTACTTCCGTCTCCGTTATGAAGTGTATTCCTTCCTTAATCAATATTTGAATTCTACGTTCAATATATTTCTTTTCTAGTTTAAAATCTGGGATGCCATATCGTAATAATCCTCCTAACTTTTTGTCTTTTTCATATACTGTTATAGTATATCCTGCTTGGTTTAAATAATGTGCTGCTGAAAGGCCAGCTGGTCCTGATCCAATAATAGCAATTTTCTTTCCGTTATACTTTGTAGGTTTTTTTGCTTTAACATAAGATAATTCAAAAGCCTTTTCTGCTATAGTTTTCTCAATTTCTTCAATAGTTACTGCCTCACTGTTAATACCTAGGACACAGCCTTGTTCGCAGGGTGCCGGGCATATTCTTCCTGTAAATTCCGGAAAGGGGTTTGTTTTGGTTAAAATAGTATATGCATCTTCCCAACGCCCTTCGTGTGCAGCCTGATTAAAATCTGGAATATTATTTTCTAATGGGCATTTATAGTGGCAAAATGGAACACCGCAGTCCATACAACGTGCTGTCTGTTGGGTTAATGTTTGCTCAGTATAAGGGGTGTAAAATTCATTAAAGTGTGATATTCGGTCATTTGGCGATTCGGCTTTTGCCGATTGTCTACTGTATTTGATAAATCCGTCTAAAGTTGCCATAATTAATGAGTTTGAAGAATTATATCTTTTGATTGAACGGCTTTTAGTTCAATCGCTTTTTTATATTCGGTTGGAATTATTTTAATCCATTTAGGTAAATGCTTATTCCATTGGTTGATAACTGAACTGGCCAATTCACTTTGGGTATGCTTACTATGTGCTTGGAGTTGGCTTTTTACAAATAAAATATCTTCAGCCGTAAGGGCTTCAATAAGAACTAATTCTGTATTTATTAGTTGGGTTATGTCATTATTGTTTAACACATAGGCAATTCCTCCACTCATTCCAGCGGCAAAATTACGCCCAATATTTCCTAGAATGATAACACTACCACCAGTCATATATTCGCAACCATGAGCACCTATTCCTTCTACCACAACATCAGCCCCAGAATTACGAACACAAAATCGTTCTCCCGCTTGGCCATTTATAAAGGCGTTACCTGAAGTCGCTCCGTATAAAGCTACATTACCAATAATTGAGTTTTCATGTGCTTTGAATGTGGCATCGTTGTGTTTTTTAATAATTAATGTACCTCCAGAAAGCCCTTTTCCGAAATAGTCGTTGGCTTCACCTGTTAATTGCAAAGTCATATTTTCACACGCAAATGCACCGAAACTTTGCCCTGCTGATCCGGTAAACTTTAGTACTAGGTTTGGCCTTCTCTTGCTATCTTTCTTAAATCTAGTATAGTAATGTGACAATGTACTTCCTACGGCTCGATCTAGGTTGTAAATCCTGTATTGTTTCTCTATGCTATCTTCAGTGCAGAGTAATGGGTACAGCTCATTGACAATACGTTGATTCAAACTACCCTCTAAGTCAAATGCTTGACATGTGAATGAGTGATTTACGATATTGTGAATATTTTCCGCTTTATAAATTAATGCGGAGAGATCAAGATTCTTGAGCTTCCAAAATTCAATGGAATTATTGATTTTTAAAACTTGGGATTGACCAACCATTTCATCTATGGTTTTAAAACCAAGTTGCGCCATTATTTCGCGAAGTTCATTAGCAATATGACTGAAGTAATTAATTACATATGCGGGATTCCCTTTAAAAAATTCTCTTAAGGTTTTGTTTTGTGTTGCAATACCAACAGGACAAGTGTTGGTGTGACATTTGCGCATCATAATACAACCCTGGGTAATGAGAGCAGCAGTTGAAATGCTCCATTCTTCTGCTCCTAATAAAGTGGCTATTGCGATATCTCTTGCAGTACGCAATTGTCCATCAGTTTGAAGTACTACACGATCTCTTAGTCCATTCATGACTAGGGTTTGATTTGTTTCGGCTAGACCAAGTTCCCAAGGCAATCCAGCATGTTGAATAGAGCCTATTGGGGAAGCACCAGTTCCTCCATCAAAACCAGATATCATAATAGCTTCAGCTTTTGCTTTGGCTACACCAGCAGCTATTGTTCCCACGCCTGCCTTGGAAACCAGTTTTACGTTTATTCTTGCTGAAGGGTTTGCAGATTTTAAGTCATATATTAGTTGAGCTAAGTCCTCAATAGAATATATATCATGATGAGGGGGTGGTGAAATTAAACTAACTCCTGGTGTTGCATGACGAACATTTGCTATCCATTCATCAACTTTATATCCAGGAAGCTGACCGCCTTCTCCCGGTTTAGCTCCTTGAGCTATTTTTATCTGTATTTCTGAAGCTTCTGTAAGATATTCTATAGTGACGCCAAACCGCCCTGAAGCAACTTGCTTAATCTCAGATCGCATGGAATCTCCATTATCTAATTTGGTGTACCTTTTTTTATCTTCTCCACCTTCTCCTGAATTCGATCTTCCTCCTATGCGGTTCATTGCTATAGCAAGTGAGGTATGCGCTTCCCAAGACAATGAGCCAAACGACATGGCTCCTGTGGAAAATCTTTTTAGAATGCTAGTTACCGGTTCTACTTCCTCCAATGGAATTGAAATTCTTTTTCGGAATTCTAACAAACTGCGTAGTGAAATACGGGAAGAGTCATCTACAAGCCTTGAAAATTGTTTGTATTGTTGGTAATCATTTTTCCAAGCGGATTGTTGTAATAAATGGATAGCTTCAGGGCTGAACAAATGTCTTTCTCCGTCCGTTTTCCATTGAAAAACACCTCCGGTTTCTAAGTGAAGTGATTTGTCATTATAGGCATATTGATGCTTAGTAAGTATTTCTTTAGCGATATCATCGAAACTTAATCCATTTATTCGAGAAACAGTTCCCGTAAAGGCATATTCAATGACATCATTATGAATACCTAAGGCTTCAAATATTTGTGCTCCATGGTAGGATTGTAATGTGGAAATTCCCATTTTAGAGAATATCTTGAGAAGTCCGTCGTTTACAGACTTTATATAGTTCTCATAGGCCTTTTCACTCTTAACATTATTTTTTCTTTGGGAGGTTAAGTAATCGATACTCGCAAAAGTCAAGTAGGGATTTACAATATTTGCCCCATATCCAATGAGAGTGGCAAAGTGATGAGATTCCATCACATCGCCTGCTTCTACTGCCAGTCCTGTACGAACACGAAGTTTGTTTCGAGTAAGATGATGATGAATTGCTCCAACTGCAAGTAATGAAGGTATTGGAGCAAATGTGTTGCTAGCTTCTCTATCTGAAATAATGAGAATATTTATACCTTCGTCTAATATTGCCTTATCTGCTTCTTTGCATAAATTGATCAAGGCTTCTTGAAGTCTTCCTGGTTTACCATCTGCATTAAAAAGGGCATTAATTTGCTTGCAACGAAAATTGGTGTGATCAATTTGTCTTATTTTTTCAAGCTGTTGATTGGTAATTATGGGGTGTGAAAATGTTATTTGCTTGCAATGCGCTGGAGTTGTTGAAAGAATATTAAAGGATCTCCCTATGCTAGTTCGAAGTGACATCATTACTCGTTCACGAAGAGGGTCTATTGGTGGATTGCTTACTTGTGCAAAATGCTGTTTAAAATAGTTGCTAAGATGTTGTGGCTTTTCAGATAGAATAGCCAATGGGGTGTCAGCACCCATAGAACCAATAGGCTCTTTTCCATCATGAATAGTAGCTATCAGGTTACGATAAATATCTTCCTCTGTATATCCAAAGAGTTGTTGTTTTTGAGTGATTTCTGAGGTATCAATTTGGTAAGACAAGTTTTTGGATGGAAGTGTATTTATATCAATTTCATTATTTTGAATCCATTGAGAATATGGTTTTTGGGAGACAATCATATCTTTTACTTTACTATCCTCAATGAATTCTCCCTTTTGTAAGTTAATTAAGAAAATTTTACCAGGCTCTAATCTACCTTTTTTTGTAATGTTTTCTTCCCTAACGGGTAGCGCTCCTGCTTCAGATGATAGAATGATTCGGCCATCCTTGGTAAAGCAATATCGGGAGGGACGGAGTCCATTTCGATCTAAGGTTGCTCCAACTATATCGCCGTTAGTAAAACACAAAGACGCCGGCCCATCCCAAGGTTCAATAAGTGATGAATGATATTGATAAAACGCTTTCTTCTGAGGATTCATTAGTGTATCTTCCTGCCAGGCCTCGGGTATAAGCATCATCATGCTGTTTGAAAGACTTCTGCCTCCATGGTACAGTAACTCTAGCATGTTGTCTAAATTGGCAGAATCTGAGTTTTTGTGATTTACAATTGGATTTAGAATATCGATGTCCTTAGGGGAGAAATACGAGGATTCAAGATGATGTTGAAATGATTGCATCCAATTTACGTTTCCTTGTATGGTGTTAATTTCTCCATTATGAGCTAAAAACCGGAATGGTTGAGCTAGATGCCATTTAGGAAATGTATTGGTGGAAAATCGGGAATGAATTAGAATAATGCGTGATGTAAATAATGGGTGAGTAAGATCTTTATAGTATTCTTTAAGCTGAAAGGTGGTTAATTGGCCCTTGTAAACAATAGTTTTAGAAGATAAAGAAGCAATATAAAATCCCTCGTCTGAAATATTGTATTTAGTATGGATTGTTTTGCTAATTGCTTTTCGTAGAACATAAAGTTGTCTTTCTAATTCGGTGTCATTTTCTTGTAATACCTGATGGCTTACAAATAATTGTTCGATGTTAGGTTCATTCTCTTTAGGCGTTTTTCCTAAAGTTCTGTTATTAACAGGTACTGTTCGGTAACCCAATAATTCAAAATTGTGAGCCTCTAGTTGTTCGTTTATATCGTTTCGAAATCGTGATCTAAGTGTTTTATCCTTCGGCATAAATAACATTCCAACACCATATGTCCCTGGTTTTGGGAGTTCAATTCCAATACCTACAAGCTGATTTCTGAAATAAGAATCAGGGATTTGAGTGAGAATTCCTGCTCCGTCTCCGGAACAAGAATCGATTCCTGTTCCTCCTCGATGCTCCATGTTTTCGAGCATTTTTATGCCATCTTGAACTAATTGATGGCTAGCCTCACCATCTATTTGTACAATGAAGCCAATACCACAAGCATCATGTTCAAATGTGTCTCTATAAAGTCCTTTTTCCTTTAACATTTATTGCATTTTTTTAACTAAAGTAGATGTTTTGGTTAATTAAAAATTGCTAATCGAATAAATGTTTGAAAGAAATGTAATGAATTAAAAAAATAAGTATAAAAAATGTAATTACCACAAAGTATTCCTTGTATTTTATTAAATTGATAAAATCATCTAATTGAATCGCTGTAAATTGTCTTAAATAGGGGGTGTTGTTTTGTTTATCGAAACATTTTGTGGATTATTTTATGTTTTTAATAGGGGTGTATTTGTTTTAGGGCTATTATTTTTAATAATTTTAAATTTTTGAAGGGGGTGTAAAAAAAACGACCTTTTCGAATTATTGAAAAAGGTCGTTGTTATTGCAAGTAAGAGATGATTACTTTAATCCTTCAAAACGGCTCTTGATATTACAATTTTTTGAATTTCTGATGTTCCCTCGTATATCTGTGTGATTTTTGCATCGCGCATTAATCGCTCAACATGATATTCCTTGACATATCCATTTCCTCCATGAATCTGAACAGCTTCAATTGTTGTGTCCATTGCTACTTGAGAAGCATATAATTTTGCCATAGCTCCACTTAAATCGTAATTTTCATGATTGTCTTTGTCACGAGCTGCTTTATAAACTAGAAGTCTAGCTGCGGTAATTTGTGTAGCCATATCAGCCAATTTAAACGCGATAGCTTGGTGATTGCAAATTTCAGTTCCGAAAGCTTTGCGTACTTTTGAATACTCTTTTGCCAATTCATATGCTCCAGCGGCTATACCTAATGCTTGGGATGCAATTCCTATACGTCCCCCTGCTAATGTTTTCATTGCAAATGTAAATCCAAAGCCATCTTCTCCGATTCTATTTTCTTTAGGGACTTTAACATCTGTAAACATTAAAGAATGTGTATCACTTCCTCTAATACCCAATTTTTGTTCTTTAGGTCCAATTTCGAAACCAGGCATGCCTTTTTCTACAATTAGGGCATTTATTCCTTTATGACCTTTTTCGGGATAGGTTTGAGCAATTACTAGATACACATCAGCTGTACCACCATTAGTAATCCAGTTTTTTGTGCCATTAAGAATATAGTGGTCACCTTTATCAATTGCAGTTGTTTTTTGCGAAGTAGCATCACTTCCTGCTTCCGGTTCGGATAAGCAAAAAGCTCCTATGATTTCTCCAGAAGCAAGCCGTGTCAAATACTTTTGTTTTTGTTCTTCTGAGCCGTATGTTTCAAGTCCCCAGCAAACTAAAGAGTTGTTTACAGACATTACTACGGATGCGGAAGCGTCAATTTTTGAAATTTCTTCCATGGCGATTGCGTAAGACAGGGTGTCCATACCACCGCCACCATATTTTGGGTCTACCATCATGCCTAAAAAGCCGAGTTCCCCCATCTTCTTAATTTGTTCTGTTGGGAATTTTTGATGTTCATCACGCTCAATAACGCCCGGTAGGAGTTCATTTTTAGCAAACTCACGAGCTGCGCTCTGTATCATTAAATGTTCTTCTGAGAGTGTAAAATCCATAACGTTTTGTTTCGTAATTGTTAGTTTTTTTCAATTTTCAAAGATACTTTTTTAATCGGTATTATCCGTAGAGAATTGCTAATTTTAGCACTATGAATCAGGATGTATATCATGTAATTGGGGTGATGTCTGGAACGTCATTAGATGGGGTAGATTTGGCCTACTGTCGTTTTGATAGTGGTAAAGGCTGGCAATTTGAAATTATTGAAGCTGAGACAATACCTTATCCATTATATTGGAAGGAACAATTAAGGAATAGTGTTGCTTTATCGCAAGAGAAACTTCAGATTTTAGATAAAACATATACTCATTATCTATCCAAGATTATAGCGGATTTTATTCAAAGAAAAAACATAGTAGTTTTGGATGCTGTGTGTTCTCATGGGCACACGGTTTTACATCAGCCTGAAAATGGAATAACCTATCAAATAGGGAATTTACCAGAACTTTCTAGTTTGTTAATGCAAACGGTAGTTTGTGATTTTAGAAAACAGGATGTGAAACTAGGTGGACAAGGTGCGCCTTTGGTTCCAATAGGTGACCGAATGCTTTTTGGTACCTATGAGTATTGTCTAAATTTGGGGGGATTTGCTAATATTTCATCTGAAATTGAATGTAGACGAATAGCCTTTGATATTTGTCCCGTTAATATTGTGATGAATATGTTTGCTGAAAAATTAGGGCAGCCATTTGATAAAGATGGCGCTTGGGCAGCATCAGGTGCTTTACATGTAAAATTACTTTCGTCTCTAAACGAGCTTTCATACTATTCTAAGCTCCCGCCAAAATCCCTAGGTCTTGAATGGGTTCAGGAAAAGGTTTTACCATTGATTTCTAAATACAAACTATCTGAAATAGATGTGTTGCGCACCTTTGTGGGCCATATAGTGACTCAGGTGTCAAATGTTGTAAAGCCAGGTACTTCTATTTTAGTAACAGGAGGAGGGGCTCATAATACATTTTTGATGCATGAATTTCGGTCCGAAGTGAAGGCTTGTTTTATTCGGCCAGAAAGGTTGATTGTAGATTATAAGGAAGCCTTAGTGTTTGGTTTATTAGGGGTACTTAAAATGCGTCAAGAAACCAATTGTTTACAAAGTGTTACAGGTGCTAAAATGGATCATAGTTCGGGGGAAATTTACCCGTTTAAAATTGACTAAAAAGGGCACTAGGAGTAATCAATTTTTTATATTTGTGCATTATGAAATTTTTAATGAAATAATGAAAGATCTATTAAAACAATACGAAAATAAATTACCTGAAATAGTATTTAATTGGAAAGATTCAGAAACCGAAGCTGAAGGTTGGACTGTGATTAATTCCTTGAGAGGAGGAGCTGCAGGTGGTGGAACTCGAATGCGAAAAGGGCTGGATATGAATGAAGTGCTTTCTCTTGCCAAAACTATGGAAGTTAAGTTTACAGTTTCTGGGCCTGCTATTGGTGGAGCGAAATCTGGAATTAATTTTGATCCTAAAGATCCTCGTAAAAAAGGAGTTTTGGAGCGTTGGTTTAAGGCGGTTTCTCCATTACTGAAAAGTTATTATGGCACTGGAGGTGATTTAAATGTAGATGAAATTCATGAGGTCATTCCTATTACTGAAGATTGTGGTGTGTGGCATCCACAAGAAGGCGTTTTTAATGGACATTTTAAGCCGACAGAAGCTGACAAAATTAATAGAATTGGTCAGTTAAGACAAGGAGTGATAAAAGTGATTGAAGATACCTCTTTTTCTCCTGATGTGAATCGGAAATACACCGTAGCGGATATGATTACTGGCTATGGTGTTGCAGAAGCAGTTCGTCATTATTATGATATTTATGGGGGAACTGTGGTAGGTAAAAAAGCGATAGTCCAAGGTTTTGGTAATGTGGGTGCAGCAGCAGCCTATTATTTATCTCAAATGGGCGCTAAAATAGTTGGAATCATTGATGTTACTGGTGGTGTAATCAATGAAGAAGGATTTTCATTCGAAGAGATCAAATCATTTTATTTAAATAAAAAGGGAAATAACCTTTCAGAATCGTCTATGATTCCTTTTGAGGAAATGAATGAACGATTGTGGAAATTGTCTGCTGAAATTTTTGCTCCATGTGCAGCTTCAAGATTAGTGACTCAGGAGCAAATATCTACTTTGATGGATACTGGTTTAGAAGTGATTTCATGCGGTGCTAATGTGCCTTTTGCAGATAAGGAAATATTCTTTGGTCCTATTATGGAATTTACTGATAAGCGTGTTAGTCTTATTCCAGATTTTATATCAAACTGTGGTATGGCACGCGTTTTTGCTTATTTTATGGAACGTCGTGTAACCATGACAGATGAAGCAATTTTTGAAGATACCTCATTGACAATTAAGCGTGCTTTGCAAAATACCTTTAAACGTAGTGCTTCCAAAACAGACATCAGTAGTTCTGCCTTTGAGATAGCACTAAAACAATTAGTATAGTTAAGAATTAAACATATACACTCCTAATGGAAACAATCTTAGTACTGGTATTTATTTTAGGATACCTCGGAATAGCGCTGGAACATAGCTTGAAAATTGATAAACTTATTCCTGCGTTAGCAATGATGGCCATATTGTGGGCCCTTATTGCATTTGGAATAGGTGACTTTACAACGTGGTTTGATTCTGCAAAGCATTCACTTATGGAGGGCTTTTCATCATTTTCAGGTGAAGAGAAAATGCACATGATGGAAGAGACCTTATTGCATCATCTTGGAAAAACTGCTGAAATATTAGTCTTTCTCTTGGGAGCTATGACGATAGTAGAGATTATTGATTATTTTGATGGTTTTTCTACAATTAAAGGATTTATCAAAACAAAAAGCAAACAAAAATTATTGTGGATTTTTACCTTCTTAGGTTTCGCATTATCTGCAATTATTGATAATCTTACTGCAACAATTGTTTTAATTACCATTTTACAAAAGGTGGTAAATGAAAAAGAATTACGACTTTGGTTTGCTGGACTAATAGTAATTGCTGCTAATGCTGGTGGTGCATGGTCTCCAATTGGAGACGTAACGACAACCATGCTTTGGATTGCTAAGAAGGTAAGTGTGATGCCTTTAATTGATCACGTGTTATTGCCTTCTATTATTTGTTATGCAGTACCTACCTTTATTGCTTCTCGTATGAAAATTTTTAGGGGGAATGTTGAAGGAGAATCTGAGTCAGAATCCATCGAAGGAACTCATGGTGGTAATAAATATGCAGCTACTATGTTTTATTTAGGTCTTGGTGCGATTATTTTTGTCCCTATTTTTAAAACAGTTACACATTTGCCTCCCTATGTGGGGATGATGCTTTCGTTGGCTGTTGTCGCAACGTTTGCCGAAATGTTCAGTCGCAAGCGATTTGCTATGTCGATGGTTCATGGAAAGGAGCATGCATACCATAGCCCTGTTCATAAATCTCTTTCCAAAATTGAATTGCCTAGTATTTTATTTTTCTTAGGGATTTTGATGGCGGTAGCAGCACTTGAGTCTTTAGGATTACTATTTAATTTTGCCGGTAGTCTGAATGCACACATGCCAATGTTGGGAACGGAAGATATACATACTACTGCTATTTCTGATTTAGTAATTTTGTTTTTAGGAGTGGGGTCAGCGGTCATTGATAATGTGCCTTTGGTAGCAGCTAGTATCGGTATGTTTTCAGCTCCTATTGACGATCCTGTTTGGCATTTTATTGCCTATTCTGCTGGGACAGGTGGAAGTATGTTAATTATTGGTTCAGCTGCTGGAGTAGTGGCTATGGGGATGGAAAAGATTGACTTTTTTTGGTATCTTAAAAAAATAGCATGGTTGGCGTTCATAGGATTCCTATCTGGCGCAATTGTTTTTGTACTCATCAGAAATTTGGTGCTGAATACATAATTTTAAGAACCATTTATCGTTATTAACCAAAACTAACACTTAGACTATGGGATTATTCCAAGAACCAATTGAAGAACTAGCTCCTGAAATCTTATCTGAAGAAAAAACCCTATCGGTAGTTGACTTAATCGTAAACGGAGGAACCGGAAGTATTGTCATTATCGGGGTATTATTTGTATTGCTAGCCGTAGCATTGTTTATTTATTTTGAAAGACTGTTTGCTATTAAAGCAGCTTCCAAGATTGATAAAACGTTTATGTATCAAATTAAAGATCATGTCTCTAATGGAAAATTAGAAGCAGCGCGTCTACTTTGTGCCCAAACTGATTCTCCAGTTGCACGTCTTACTGAGAAAGGAATATCCAGGATTGGTAAGCCATTAGAGGACATTAATAAGGCAATAGAAAATGCTGGAACCTTGGAAGTGTATAAGCTTGAAAAAAATGTAAGTATTCTGGCTACTGTAGCCGGAGCGGCTCCTATGATTGGATTTTTAGGAACTGTTATCGGTATGATTATTGCTTTCCATCAAATGGCAAGTAGTGGAGGACAAGCTGAAATGGGAATGTTGGCAAGTGGTATTTACACCGCCATGACAACTACAGTTGCCGGACTTGTAGTGGGAATTATCGCTTACATTGGTTATAATCATTTGGTAGTTAAGACTGATAAAGTAGTTCATCAAATGGAGGCCAACGCGGTGGAATTTTTGGATATGTTAAACGAACCTATTTAACCATGAAGTTAAAAGGTAGAAATAAGGTAAGTCCTGAATTTAGTATGTCTTCAATGACAGATATTGTATTTCTGTTATTAGTGTTTTTTATGTTAACGGCTAATACACCTAATGCATTGGATCTTTTATTGCCTAAGGCGAAAGGTAAGTCAACCAATACGCAAAATGTTTCTGTTAGTATCAACAAAGACTTGGCATATTTTTTGGACAATAAACCAATACAGCCTGAGGATTTAGAACAAGAATTACAACAGGCATTACAAGGAAAAGAGACGCCAACCATTATTTTGCGTGTTGAGGAGAGTGTTGCAATTGAAAAAGCAGTTACTGTGATGGATATTGCTAATCAAAACAACTTCAAGGTAATTTTGGCAGTACGACCAAATTAAGATGAGTTTAATAGATACCAAATACAAAAGAAAATCACTAACAGTAACTGTGTTTTTACTGAGCATGTTGCTGTTAGTGATGTTTTATATAGGGTTGTCATATCTAGATCCACCTATAGAAAATGGTATTGCAATTAATTTTGGAACTACAGAATTTGGAATGGGAAATGATCAGCCACTTGAAAAAATAAAATCAGCTCCCAAAACAGAATCGGCTCCTCAAAAGGCAGTTAAGACTCAAGAGGAGGTTTTAACGGCTGAAAATGAAGAGTCCGTTGTAATTCCGTCAAAAAAGGAGAGTGTTGTAAAAACACCTCCAAAAGAGGAGGTTAAAAAGCCAGTTGAGAAACCAAAGCCATCCAAAGAAACTACAGATGCTCTGTCTAGTATATTAAATGCTACCAAAAGTGATGGAAAGGCAACAGGTAGTGAAGGAACCGACTCAGTTGCTGGTGATAAAGGAAGTACTGAAGGAAACCCATATGCCAATAGTTATTATGGATCTCCTGGATCTGGAACTGGGGGAAATGGTTGGGGACTTAATGGTCGTAGCTTGACCAAGAGCGGAAAGGTGACTCAAGATTGCAATGAGGCTGGGAGGGTAGTAGTACAGATTGAGGTTGACAAAAATGGTAATGTAATAAGTGCAACCCCTGGTGTTCGCGGTACAACCAACAACCATCCTTGTTTGTTAGAACCTGCAAGGCGTACAGCCTTCATGCATAAATGGAACTTTGACAGTAATGCACCAAATCGACAAATAGGTTTTATTGAAATCAACTTCAGATTAGGGCAATAATTCAGTTAGTTTTTTATGACTTATCAAGAAACGGTAACCTGGATGTTTAATCAACTTCCAATGTACCAAATGCAAGGTGCGAAAGCTCTCAAGCATAAACTAGATAATATCCTTTTGTTAAGTGCTCGTTTAGGGCAACCACATCAACAATTTAAATGTATACATGTTGCTGGCACTAACGGAAAAGGATCCTCTAGTCATATGCTTGCATCCATTTTACAAGAAGAAGGGTATAAGGTAGGATTGTATACTTCTCCTCATTTACGTGATTTTAGAGAGCGTATTAAGGTGAATGGGAGTGAGGTTCCTGAATCCTTCGTGGTTGATTTTATTAATGAGCACAAATCTTTTTTATCTAAAGAGAGTTTGTCTTTTTTTGAGATGACTGTCGGAATGGCTTTTGCTTATTTTGCTTATGCTAAAGTTGATATTGCCATTGTTGAAGTTGGTCTAGGAGGGCGCTTAGATTCTACTAATATTATAACCCCGGAGGTAAGTCTTATAACCAACATAGGATGGGATCATACAGATATTTTAGGGAGTACTTTGGCGCAAATTGCATATGAAAAGGCTGGAATTATTAAATATAAGGTGCCTGTTGTTATTAGTGAATATCAAAGGGAAACTGCTGAGGTGTTTATGACTGTCGCTAAAGAAAGAGAAGCGCCAATTGTTTTCGCAAGTCAAATAGTAGATGAGGTGTTTACATCAGATCTTAAAGGGTTTTATCAAGAACAGAACAAGAAGGGTGTGTTGGCTACTTTAAAGTGTTTAGAAGGTTTTAATATTTCTTTTGAAGCTATTCAGCAAGGATTTCTAAATACTGTAAAAAATACTGGTTTATTAGGGCGATGGCAACAGCTAAATGAAATTCCTAAAGTTATTTGTGATACAGCTCATAATTTAGATGGTCTTACCTATGTGATGAGGCAGCTTACCAATGAGGTTTATGATCAACTTTATATGGTAATTGGTTTTGTGAAGGATAAAAATATTGATGAAATACTCCCTCTTTTTCCGAAAAATGCCCATTATTTTTTCTGCAAGCCATCAATTGAGCGAGGTTTGTCTGCAGAACTTTTACGTGACAAAGCAGCCTTGTTTGGGTTGCATGGTGAGGTATGTAATTCGGTATCAGTAGGCTACGAGAAGGCTTTGGAAAAAGCATTACCAGGAGATTTAGTGTATATTGGAGGAAGCACTTTTGTGGTAGCAGAAATCGTGTAATTTTTTTGTTTTTATTTTTGCAGGCTAAAAAAACTATTCTATATTTGCATCCGCAATAAGCAATAAGGGCTCTTAGCTCAGCTGGTTCAGAGCACCTGCCTTACAAGCAGGGGGTCACTGGTTCGAATCCAGTAGGGCCCACAATCTTGAAAAAGATTCTCTTTTATTGTTTATTGGGCTCTTAGCTCAGCTGGTTCAGAGCACCTGCCTTACAAGCAGGGGGTCACTGGTTCGAATCCAGTAGGGCCCACAAAAAACCCGACATTTATTGTCGGGTTTTTTTATAGTAGTGTGCCGTGCATGGTACTAACTAGGGATCAAGACTAAATGTTGTGTTTACGCAAATATTTTGGTCAATCTATATAGGAAGAATTCTATGTTTCTAACCCCTCTGAATTGACTTTTAAATAGTTTGATGTCAGCGTTAATTATTGAATAGTCAATCATGCCAAATGAAGACATAAAATAAGATTAATTAGACAACCGACGACCGTTGTTATCCAAGCTTTTCTTTTAGATATAATCAATGCAATTACATAAGTAATAATTGTTAGAAGTCCTATGATGAGAGGGATAAAAAAATAAAGTAATACTTCTCCCATACTTTTATTGTGATTGTCTATAACAATAATAAGCCAAGAAAGGCATGCTGTAAATAGAATGAAAATTATATTTACTATGGGGTTTTCAATTAACTTTTTTGCCTTAAGATGATCCATTTTTGTTTTGTTATTGTTCAAAAATAGCATAATTATTTTGTAATCTATTTCTTTCGTATCGATTGTTTCATTTTTAATTTTCGATTTACTGATATATGTCATTATTACTGTTGGTAAAAGTGACGAAATTTATATAAGAGAATTATTAAAAATGAATTGTCATGAAACAGCGTGTACCTATCTCACAGATTATGACTACCGAGTTGATATTGCTCAACCTTACGGATGACCTATATAAAGCAGAGAAGCTATTTAAAAAACATAAAATACGGCATTTACCTGTGGTCAGTGGAAAAAAAATTGTTGGTATTTTAAGTTATACTGATCTACTCCGAATTAGTTATGCGGATGTGGTTGATGAAGATGATGACACTGTAGGAAGTATTGTTTATGATATGTTTACTGTCCCTCAGGTAATGGCTAAAACTCCAGAGGTGATTTCTTCAGAAGCAACAGTGAAAGAAGTCGCTGAAATTTTATCTAAGAGAGAGTTTCATGCATTGCCAGTAGTAGATAATGGTGATTTGGTTGGAATTGTGACTACGACAGATCTTATTAAGTATTTATTGGCCCAATATTGAATTAAAATAATGAAGTAGATAGGTGTTTTGTTTAAAATTTGTGTAAATGGAAGGCACGCTTTTTAGCGTGCCTTCTTGTATGTAGTTAGTTTCCTAATTAACTATTGGCCACTTTTTTTAAATCTGAAATTGTAGAGATCGGATTTTCGCTGTTAAATACAAAACTTCCTGCAACAAGCACATCTGCTCCTGCAGCGGTTAATTGTTGGGCATTTTTAACAGTAACACCGCCGTCAATTTCGATTTTTGTTGAAGCGTTATTCTCTGTAATTAGTTTTTTAAGTTCAGTTACTTTTTTATAGGTGTTCTCTATAAAGGATTGCCCGCCAAATCCAGGGTTTACACTCATTATACATACCAAATCGATGTCTTTAATTACATCTACAAGTAAGGAAACTGGCGTATGTGGGTTTAGGGCCACACCTGCTTGCATTCCTTCAGCTTTTATTGCTTGTAGTGTGCGGTGAAGGTGTGTGCAAGCCTCATAATGCACAGTAAGTATATTGGCTCCTAACTCTGCAAATGTCTTAATATATCGATCAGGATCGATAATCATAAGATGTACATCAATCGTTTTTTTTGCATGTTTGCTGATGGCTTGTAGTACAGGCATGCCAAAAGAAATGTTAGGTACAAATACACCATCCATTATGTCAATATGAAACCAATCGGCATCACTTTGGTTGACCATTTCAATATCGCGTTGTAAATTGGCAAAATCGGCAGCAAGTACCGAGGGAGCTATAAGTTTAGATTTCATTTATTAGTGTTGTTTTTGCAAAGATACTATTTTGTTCTTTGAGTGAAAGTAACCTATAGCAAAGAAAAAACTCCGGTAATCAGCCGGAGTTCATTCATCAATCAAAAAACGAACAGTTATGATAAACTGTTACTATCGTAAATACATTTGTAGTCCTTTTGTTTGTACGAAGGTACAAAATACAAAAAAGATTTGAAAGTCCTAATAAAACTTACCCCAAGTATGTCTTAAGGATTTTGCTTCTAGAAGTGTGCTTTAAACGACGAATAGCTTTTTCTTTGATTTGTCTCACACGTTCTCGGGTAAGGTCAAAGGTTTCTCCTATTTCTTCTAAAGTCATCGGATGTTGATCTCCTAGTCCAAAATAGAGACGAATTACGTCAGCTTCTCTTGGAGTAAGGGTTTCTAGAGCTCGCTCAATTTCGGTACGAAGCGATTCGTGTAAAAGTTCACGATCGGGATTTGGTGATTCTCCACTACGTAAAACGTCATAAAGGTTGGAGTCTTCTCCTTCCACAAGTGGTGCATCCATAGAAACGTGACGGCCGGAGTTTTTCATAGACTCTTTTACATCATTAACTGTCATGTCTAGCTCTTTTGCTATTTCTTCTGCTGAAGGTGTGCGCTCGTGAGCCTGCTCAAGGAATGCATAGGTTTTGTTGATTTTGTTGATCGAACCAATTTTGTTCAGTGGAAGACGAACAATACGTGATTGTTCAGCTAATGCCTGAAGTATTGATTGACGAATCCACCAAACTGCGTAGGATATAAATTTAAAACCACGTGTCTCGTCAAAGCGTTGTGCTGCTTTGATAAGTCCAAGATTTCCTTCGTTAATCAAGTCAGGTAGGGTTAGTCCTTGGTTTTGGTATTGCTTAGCAACCGATACAACGAAACGTAGATTGGCCTTGGTGAGTTTTTCCAATGCGCGCTGGTCTCCCGCTTTAATGCGTTGTGCCAATTCTACCTCTTCATCTGCGGTGATTAAGTCAACTTTTCCAATTTCCTGTAAATACTTGTCAAGGGATGCGGTTTCTCTGTTGGTAACCTGTTTGGTAATTTTAAGTTGTCTCATGTAGATTCCTCCTTAGGATAATAATTGTATGCTTGAATATATTATACGTGCCAAAGGAGGAAAATGTTACAAAAAGATTTAATTATTTTTTAGTTAGTTGAATTATTTGGGAAATGGCCCAGGTCGTATAGTTCTTGAATAGTCTTTAATTTGGCTTCAAAATCAATTTTTAAGTCTATTAGACTACCATTGTGTAGATCAAAGACCCAACCGTGAACCTTAGGATATCCATGATTTAGGTAATGCTTTTGGATTACCGCAGTCTTGATGACATTGAAACATTGCTCTTCTGTATTAAGCTCTACGAGCCGTTTGTATTTTTGATCGTCATTAATAATAGCATCCAGCTCTTTTTTATGCAGACGATAGACGTCTCTAATATTTCTTAACCAAGGATTGAGAATACCTAAGTCTTTAGGTTGCAAAGCTGCCATGACACCGCCACAGCCGTAGTGGCCACACACAACTACATGTTTGACATGAAGGTGAGCAACTGCGTATTCAATGACACTCATTATATTCATATCTGCATTTGATACTACATTTGCAATATTGCGGTGAACAAACATTTGTCCAGGTTGTGCCCCAGTCATTTCTTCTGCACTTACTCTGGAGTCGCTGCAGCCAATGTACAGGATTTCAGGGGTTTGTTGTGTCGCTAGATGGGAAAAAAAATCTGGATTAGACTTTTTTTTCTGTGCTGCCCATTCGGCGTTGTTTTTAAATACATTTTGATAAAGCGGGTCGTTCATAGTAATTAGTTTTAAAAAATAACGCTTCCAATATATTTATATTGAAAGCGTTATGTGAATTATATTTTGATGATAGTTTAGTTTCTAGGTTTTCTGTCTTTATCATCTCTTCGACGGTCATCACGTCTGTTATCTCTAGGTTTGTCCTCACGAGGAGGTCGCTCTATATAGCCTTCTGGTTTTGGAAGAAGTGCTTTACGTGACACCTTTGGTTTTTTGGTTTTAGGATCTAGACCTATGTATTTAACTTCAATAATATCACCTTCTTTAACAATGTCGGTAACATTATTGGTGCGTTCCCAGGCCATTTCAGAAATATGCAATAAGGAATCTTTACCAGGGACAAATTCAACTACAGCACCGAAATCTAAAACCTTGGTAACTTTAACTGTGTACGTTTCTCCTTCTTTTGGCTCAAAAGTACACGCTTTAACAGCTGCAATTGCTTTTTCAATACCCTCAGGGCTTACACCTAAAATTTCTACAACCCCAACATTACCTACTTCTTCAATAACTATAGTGGTTCCAGTTTCCGCTTGAACTCCTTGAATGTTTTTTCCACCTGGACCAATAAAGGCACCAATAAGTTCTTTAGGGATCTCCATTTTGATGATCTTTGGAGCGTGTGATTTAACATTTTCCGCAGCAGCAGGAATGGTTTCGATAAGCTTATTTAGGATATGCATACGTCCTTCTTTAGCCTGATTAAGGGCCTTCTCAAGTATTTCGTATGACAAGCCTTTTATCTTGATATCCATTTGGCATGCAGTAATTCCGTTTTCAGTACCCGTAACTTTAAAGTCCATATCACCTAAATGATCTTCATCTCCTAAAATATCAGAAAGTACTGCGTATTTTTCTCCATCAGTGATCAATCCCATGGCAATACCGGATACTGGCTTTTTCATTTGAACCCCAGCATCTAATAAGGCCATTGTTCCTGCGCATACAGTAGCCATTGAAGATGATCCGTTTGATTCTAATACCTCTGAAACAACTCTTACAGTATAAGGGCAATCAGCTGGAATCATATTTTTAAGTGCACGTTGTGCTAAGTTTCCATGACCAACTTCTCTTCTTGATGTACCTCTTAAAGGTTTAGCTTCACCTGTAGAAAAAGGAGGGAAGTTATAATGAAGATAGAATCTTTCTTCTCCTTGTTCAGTAGGAAGGTCAATTACATTGGATTCACGTGAAGTTCCTAAGGTTACAGTTGCCAAAGCTTGTGTTTCACCACGAGTAAAAATTGATGAACCATGAGTGGAAGGTAAGTAATCTACCTCGCACCAAATAGGACGTATGTCAGTCGTTTTTCTTCCATCCAAACGAATGTTTTCGTCTAGGATAAGATTACGAACAGCTTCCTTCTGAGCTTTATTAAAATATTTACTAATTAAATCTCCGTCTGCTTCAAGCTCTTCTTCTGTGAATAATTCTACACAAGCTTCACGAACTTCGGCGAATTTTTCACCGCGTTCTTGTTTGGAGGTGTCTTCTTTTGCAATGGCATAACATTTTTCATAAGCAAAGTCATGAATTTTTTGTGCCATTTCTTGATTTTCTTTTTCTGCTTCGTAGGAACGAGTTTCTTTGATGCCTACTTTATCTACTAAGCGTTTCTGTGCTTCAATTTGAATTTTGATGGCTTCGTGTGCAACCTTTATGGCATCAGCCATTTCTTTTTCAGAAATTTCGTGGCATTCACCCTCAACCATAGCTACAAAGTCAAGAGAGGCTCCAACCATAATGTCAATATCTGATTGTTCTAGTTGAGCACGGCTTGGATTAATAATGTATTGACCATCTATACGACCTACACGTACCTCTGAAATAGGACATTCAAAAGGAATATCCGATATAGCAATAGCTGCAGAAGCCGCCAGTCCAGCAAGTGCATCTGGCATTACATTGTCATCATGAGACATCAATTGAATCATTACCTGTGTCTCGGCGTGATAATCTTTAGGAAATAGAGGGCGCAAAACACGGTCAACCAAACGCATGGTTAGTACCTCTTGATCACTTGGTCTAGCTTCACGTTTAAAAAAACCACCAGGGAAACGGCCTGCAGCCGCAAATTTTTCACGATAATCTACCGTAAGCGGCAGAAAATCAATACCAGGACTAGCAGAACGTGCAGATACGACCGTTGCTAGAAGCATGGCATTCCCCATGCGAACAACCACTGAGCCATCGGCTTGTTTGGCTAATTTTCCTGTTTCTATGGAAATGGTGCGACCATCCCCTAAGTCAATAATTTCTTTTTTTACTTCAGGAATCATACTTTTTGTTAATTAATTAAACAATGGGTTCCGTCTTAACCGGACGAATCGGTGGTTGTGTTGTTGTTGTTGTTGTGTTACCCAATGAAAAACTAAATAGTTGTAAGCTTTTTATGCTGCTATCTCGCCGAGGCTTGACTTCGCTAGAGGTGTTCAATCCGCAGAAAATAAGGTGATTCTGTGCAGATTATCAATAAAAAAAAGAGGCACGAAGCCTCTTTTCTATTACTTTCTTAATCCTAATTCTTTGATGATAGCACGATATCTATTGATATCTTTGTTCTTCAAATAATCGAGTAGGCTTCTTCTTTTACCTACCAATTTAACCAATGCACGCTCTGTATTGTAATCTTTACGATTTCTTTTCAAGTGCTCAGTTAAATGACTAATTCTGTGTGAAAAAAGGGCAATTTGTCCTTCTGCAGAACCTGTGTTAGATGCTGCTCCACCGTGTTTAGCAAAAATGTCTGCTTTTACTTCTTTAGTTAAATACATGCCAATATTTTTTTAATGATTTTTATGTATTGATAGGTGCTCTATCAGGGCGCAAAGATAATACTTTTTTTGAATTGATAAATAGAGATGTTGTTTTAATTATGTCTTTGTATTTCAGCTGTCTAATTCTATTTGTAATGTTTAAAAACAAAAAAGTCCTTCATGTTTTATTAGGAAGGACTTTTATATAAGTGACTGTTTTATCTCATCGGTTGATTGTTAATCAAGTCGATGTATTGATTTACCTTATTTTTTAAATCTCTTCGATGAACAATGAAATCTAAGAAACCATGTTCAAGAACAAACTCAGATGTTTGGAAACCCTCAGGGAGGTCTTTTCCTGTAGCCTCTTTTACAACGCGTGGTCCAGCAAAACCGATTAGTGCTCCTGGTTCCGCAATATTGATATCACCAAGCATGGCATAGGAAGCAGTTGTTCCTCCAGTTGTTGGGTCTGTACATAAAGAAATATATGGAATGCCTGCATCTGAAAGCTGTGCTAATTTAGCGGAAGTTTTTGCAAGTTGCATTAGTGAAAGTGCAGCTTCCATCATACGTGCTCCTCCGGACTTTGAAATCATAAGGAATGGAATACGATGCGTAATGGAGTAGTCTATTGCACGAGCAATTTTTTCACCTACAACACTTCCCATTGATCCCCCAATAAATGCGAAATCCATACAGGCAATTACTAGGTCTTTTCCTTTCGATTTTCCTACGGCAGTTCGAACTGCGTCTTTTAATCCAGTTTTGTTTTCGGCTTCTTTAAGACGATCTACATATTTTTTGGTGTCCTCGAAGTTAAGGGGGTCCTTGGAGGTGAGATTTTTATCAAACTCTTTGAATTTGTTGTCGTCAAAAAGGATTTCAAAATATTCTTTACTACCTATTCGTACATGGTAATCGTCTTCCGGGCTTACATAATAGTTTCTTGCCAATTCTTCGGCTTCTACAATTTTTCCGGTTGGGGATTTGTACCACAATCCTTTAGGAGTGTCTTTTTTCTGTTCGGTCGCAGTTTGTATCCCTTTTTCTTTACGTTTAAACCAAGCCATATATCTGAGTTAGAAGTTGAAAATGAATACGGCAAAATAGAATGCCGTATTCACTGAGAACTATTTTTATAATGTGTTTACGTTATTTAGATCCTCAAACGCTTTTTTCAAACGCGTGATGAAAGTTTTTTCTCCTTCACGTAGCCATACGCGAGGATCGTAGTATTTTTTATTTGGAGCATCTTCTCCTTCAGGATTTCCTATTTGTCCTTGTAGGTAAGCTCCTTTATCTTGAATATAATCACGAATACCTTCTAAAAAAGCATATTGCAAATCAGTATCAATATTCATTTTGATAACTCCGTAACTAATAGCTTCTCTTATTTCCTCAACAGTTGAACCTGATCCACCATGGAATACAAAGTCAATAGTATTGTGAGGGACATTGTATCTTTGAGAAATATATTCTTGTGAGTTTTTAAGGATTTTTGGAGTAAGTTTTACGTTTCCTGGTTTGTATACTCCGTGTACATTTCCAAAAGCAGCAGCAATAGTAAACTGAGGGCTAACCTTCATAAGTTCTTCATAAGCATATGCTACCTCTTCAGGTTGGGTGTATAGTTTAGATGAATCAACGTCACTGTTGTCAACACCGTCTTCCTCTCCACCTGTTATACCAAGCTCAATTTCTAGGGTCATTCCCATTTTACTCATTCGCTTAAGGTACTCTTTGCAAAGTTCAATATTTTCTTCGATTGGTTCTTCAGAAAGGTCAATCATATGAGAACTGAAAAGTGGTTTTCCTGTTTCTGAAAAATGCTTTTCACTTGCATCTAACAATCCATCTATCCATGGAAGAAGATTTTTAGCACAATGATCTGTATGAAGAATAACTGTTGCACCA
The DNA here is from genome assembly GCF_028743515.2 of Imtechella halotolerans. Classification (GTDB taxonomy): domain Bacteria; phylum Bacteroidota; class Bacteroidia; order Flavobacteriales; family Flavobacteriaceae; genus Imtechella; species Imtechella halotolerans. The sequence goes on from NZ_CP117969.2 coordinate 28,476, forward strand.
TAGGCCTCCGCTAATTGGTGAACATGTTTTGCACCCGCAACTGCTCCTTGAATTGCAGCATTTTGATTTTGATTTGATAGGCCTTTTCCTGCTACAAACTGAGCTCCACCATTTGAAAACTGAATGATTACAGGAGCATTTACAGCTACAGCAGTTTCTAATACAGCATTAATGCTGTTAGAACTAACTGCATTTACAGCTGGAAGTGCAAAACCTTTTTCTTTAGCGTATGCGAATATTTCCTGAACTTGTTTTCCGGTAGCTACTCCCGGTTTAATGTTGTGACTCATGATTCTGTTTTAAAATTTTAGTTGTATTGTTTGGAAAGGCAAAAATAATAAAATTAGATGGCTTAGAAAGGATAATTTATTCCAATATTAAAAACTGCATTACTGAAGTTGTAATGTTTAAACCATCGTTGACCAGTTGGAAGAGCTGGGTTGTATGTTTTAAATCCTGTATCAAATCTTAACACAAAGAAGCTGAAGTCATATCTTAGACCAAAACCACTGCCTAACGCTATATCTTTTATGGAGTCAATACTTTGAAATTGGGAACTAGGGTCATTGACATCATCAAGGATGTTCCAAATATTTCCTGCATCAGCAAAAAGAGCTCCTTTGAATCCTCCGAATATTGGAAAACGATATTCTAAATTGAACGCTAGCTTCATGTTGGCTTCATTAAAATCATTAGTTGAGCCACTGCTTCCAGGTCCAAGAGAATAGGCTTGCCAAGCTCGGTTGTCATTGGAGCCACCAGCAAAATAACTTCGTGAAAATGGAATGTTACTTGAGTTGCCATAAGGAATTGCGATCCCTGCAAATGCTCTAAAGGCAAGAACGTTCTCCCTGTTTATTTGCCAATATTTTATATAATCAAACTCTGTTTTTACGTACTGTGAAAATTGTACTCCAAATACTAAGTACTTTTCATGTTCATTTTTCTCAAAATTAAAAGGTTGGGCAAGGGCAGATAAAATATTTCCAGCAAGTTCCAATTTGGCTCTAAACTGTGAAAAATTATTGTCTGTAAAGTTTGTTCTGTTATTTTGAGTAAATGTAAAATTGGAAGCAAAAATTAAGTTGTTGTCTGTTAGCCTTACACGGCGTTCTTCGATACTTCGTACAGCCTGATTGTCTTCATCACTAAGTTGAAGTGTATTGTTTTGAACATCCATAATGAAATTTTGCGCACCTCCGGTATTAATGGATAGATTGCCATTGTCATCTAGGTAATCAGGATTGACTGGGTAATTTTTTGCAATAGAATTCAGCCTGTTGTATGTACTCTGATATACGTTAAAAAAATTATCTACATTCATATTGTTTATGAATTGAATGTTGAGCATTTCCAGTACATTTTTATGGGTTGTGGAGGGGGACCAGGAGTATCTGGTGATTCCGTTGAAACTACGCTTATCGAGTCCAATGTTTTCTTGAATACTGGTTCCAAATTGCAACCTAGTTTCTGGAAGCATATACTTGGGTATCCACCTATTGGTCTTTATCGGGAAAAAGATCCGAGGAAAACTTAGTTTTATATCACCTCCAATTTCGGAAATGTTGAAAAATTGGTCACTATTGGCAGCGTTTTTTTGCGATCCTAGTGTACCGCGAGCGGATAATTCCAATGTTTCGGCTCCTCTGAAAATATTTCTGCTAATCAGTGAAGTGCTAAATGATATACCAAAGTCTTGAATATTGGAGTGGGAAACATCAGTGTTGAACTCAAGGGAAAAGCGATCAATGGGAGATAAATAGATATTGGCTTCTAAGTTGTTCTGCAATGAATCGTTGGCAATATATTTATATTCAATATTAGGATACTTAAATGTACGTAAGTTGTTGATCTGTCTATAGGTAAGAGCTCTGTCATTGTCTGTATATACCGTTTCTGCACTAATAGCCATGGCATCTGTAAGTGCTTTCGGCCTGTATCTTAACTTGTTATGGTAAAAAATAGTGTAATTGTTATGACTTATAGAGTCCAAATTATCTTTCTGATTTTGGAAAGTATAGTCAGCGTAAATATTTATCTTTTTTATATGATGTACCTGATATGGGATTTCTATAAGTCTACCGTTATCTCTTCTGGTAAGGTTTTCAATAAATAGTGTAACCGGCATTTTAAAGTCATTACTATTTTGAGTGGTATCTCGGGCTATTTCAAAATTGATTGAACTTTGTTGAAACGTATAAAGTCCTGAATTTCTAAAAATAGTGGTAAGTCTTGTCCGTTCATTACCAAACTTTAATAAATCGTATTGGTTTCCAGTTTTAATGAACGATTGTTTTTTGTGCAATTGATAGATGGAATCAACGGCATGTGAGGCAATGGTGGTTGTGATTGTATCTAAATAATAGGGTTTGCCTGTATTGACCGTATAAGATACTTCTCCTCTTTTCTTTTGATGTTCTAATGGGATGATAGTATAGTCAACCTCAGAATTGAAATAGCCTTTACTATTGTAATAGGATTTAAGTCGAGAAGCAGTTCGGCTGGTTTTTAATGGATCTATAATAGTGGGGGGTTCTCCAGTATTTTTAAGTGCATTATGAATACCATATGACCAAAAACTTCTCCCTAATCGTTGAACTTGTTTTTCAGAAAGGAATTTAGCTAGCCTTGAATGACGTTTTGGTTTTTTTTCTAGCCATTCTTTATAGTTTGCCTCAGGGTCTTCTGCCGCAAGATTATAAATATGAAGCCTAATAGGAGTGCGTAGCAAACGACTGTTAGGTTTTTGATAAAAAAGACTTTCTAGCGTATCATTAGAAACTTCATTACCATTTTCCAATAAAGTGTTTTTGGTTAGCAACAATCCGTCTTCGGGGACTCTTTTTACAGCGTTACACGAAGAAAATAATACAAATAAGGTAATTACTGCTATTTTTGTACAAGCTGATTTCAAAAGTGATTTCGGATTTTTAGTGATTCAAAAATACATTATTTCCCATGGTAAGCAAAAACCAAATAAAGCTAATAACGAGTTTACAGCAAAAAAAGTACCGAAATCAACATAAGCTCTTCATAGCTGAAGGCAAAAAGGTTATTGAAGAGTTTTTATTCGCAGATTTTTCCTTACATTCTTTATTTACCACTAATGAAGATTTTGTGGAACTTTCTCCATCCAAGAGACATGAGATATCCGAAGTTGACTTAAAAAAAATAAGTTGCCTGACTACTCCCAATGCTTCATTAGCAATTTTTGAGATTCCCTCAATGGAACCTTCAGAAAATACGGGCCTTATTGTAGCACTTGACCAGGTTCGCGACCCTGGAAATTTAGGAACAATTATACGATTGTGTGACTGGTTTGGGGTGAATAAGATCATTTGTAGCATGAATACAGTAGATTGCTACAATCCTAAAGTGGTTCAAGCTACAATGGGTTCTCTGGCAAGAGTGGTCCTTGAATATTGTGATTTAACCGAATATTTAACAGAAACTAATTTACCTGTTTATGCAGCCATGATGGATGGAGAAAATGTATATCACACATCTTTACCAAATCAGGCAATATTGGTAATGGGAAATGAAGCTAATGGTGTTTCGCAGGAGGTTTTGAATAAAATTACGCATTCTATAACGATACCGCGCTTTGGAGATTTGCAACAAACCGAGAGTCTTAATGTTGCCACGGCAACAGCAATTTTGCTCAGTGAATTTCGAAGGGGTTAGGATTGTTTATTCAAATGTAAAGTTAACAAACACCCCACGCGTATACATTCCATTGATATTTCCGGTCCATAAACTATTAGGATTCTGATCACGCACCAATTCATCATTCAGCGCAAATACACCTCTAATTGATGGGGAAAATTTAAAGTACATTAAGTAAAAATCAATACCAAATCCCAGCTCATAATAATAAGTGTTTCTTTTCATGCGAAATACTCCGCCGGTATTGTCATTTGGATTGGTTTCATTACTACTTAAGTTAATGGAGGTGGATACACCCCCCACAAGAAATGGTTTAAAGTTGTTAAGTCGCTTGGTACTTACTTTGAGTAATAGAGGTATATGGACATAGGTCGATTTTACTTCTCGGAAGTAATCACGCTCTTCAACGAATCCTGGAAAATAAAGACTTCTTTGTGTGTAATATAAACCCGGTTCAAGACGTAAATTCAAATAATCATTTATTCGTAAATCGCCAATAAGGCCTACGTTAAATCCAGTTGATTTTGCAACCTGTACGTCTGCAAAACTGTCTTCATAGTCAAATTTGAAATCATATTGATTAAAGCCAAGAAAATACCCCCAATGTACGCGATCTAAATCGAAATTTTCTAAATTAATAATGGGATCTCTCCTGTATTGTGCTTGGGAGGCAGTTGTATATAAAAGCGAGATGAACACGCTAAATAGTAGTGCTCTTGTTAGATGAAGCTTGGAACCGACAGTGTAACGCATAGATAAGGATTGCCCTTTAATGTTTATGAACTCAGCTTTTTTTGGTAGCCACATAAATAGTTGCTGATCCAAAGGTTTGTGGTTTGTTTATTACCTCTATAAACCCGATTTTTCGCAAAATATTGTTGAAGTTTTCTCCATGAGGAAAAACTGAAGCTGATTCAGATAAATAGGAGTAGGCTGATCGATCCTTCGAGAATAGCTTTCCTATCAAAGGAAGTAAGTTCTTGGTGTACAGGTAATACCCTTGTTTAAATGGGAATTTTTCTGGAACAGAGGTTTCTAGAATGACAAGTTTTCCTCCAGGCTTTAATACCCTAAGAATTTCTCCTAGCCCTTTTTCTAGGTTTTCGAAATTACGTACTCCGAATGCTACTGTTGCTGCGTCGAATACATTGTCTTCAAAAGGTAAAGCTTCGCTATCCCCAAGGAGCATTTCAATTGTATCTGATAATTTTTTCTGCGCTACTTTATATTTACCTACCTCAAGCATGCCAGCTGAAATGTCAAGACCTACAATACGGCTAGCAGATGTTTCAGCCAAGGCTATTGCCAAATCTCCAGTCCCTGTAGCAATGTCTAGAATTGCATCAGGATTTGTTTCTGCTACTAACTCTACTACTTTTTTTCGCCATTTAATGTCAATACCAAAAGAAATTACGCGATTTAGTCCGTCATAATTTTCTGAAATGGTATCAAACATTTGAGTGACTTGTTCTTTTTTTCCTAATTCTGAGTTTTTATAAGGAGTTACTTTTTCGGTCATTTTACTGAAATTTTGACAAAGATACGGATTGCCAATTAAAATTTTTAAAAAGTCTGCTTAGCTTTCTATAGTTGTAGTAAAAGGAGGTGAAAGCCTTGTACGATGGAAAATTAAGTTATATTTGCCCTTTAATCATGTTTTTATATCATGAAAATTATTATTGCAGGTGCTGGTGAAGTTGGATTTCACTTAGCGAAACTGCTTTCATATGAGGCGCAAGATATTACCTTGATAGATTCCAATACGGATAGTCTTGCGTATGCTGATAATCATTTAGATATCAAGGTTTTAAGAGGGGATGCTACTTCGGTTTCTGTTTTAAAGGAAGCTAAAGTCTCCAAGTCTGATTTGGTAATTGGTGTTACTTCTTCAGAAACTACCAATATTACATTATGCGTATTGGCAAAACAATTAGGCTGTAAGCGTACCATTGCCAGAATTTCAAATACCGAATTTATTCATAGTAGAGATGAAATAAAATTCACAGAACTAGGAATTGATGAACTTATTTCTCCTGAACAATTAGCAGCTATTGAGATTCAATTACTCCTTAATCAATCTGCTTTTAATGATAGTTATGAGTTTGAAAATGGTGCTTTGATAATGGTAGGGACATTATTGCAACATGGGGCTCCCTTTATTGGTAAGTCAGTAAAAGAAGCGGCTGCCTTTTTTCCTGAGCTTAATTTTGTACCTATTGCCATACAACGGTTTGGCACACAATATACTTTGATTCCGAGAGGGGATACTATTTTTAATGAAGGAGATCAAGTGTATTTTGTTACTTCTAAAGAAGGTGTTGATGAGTTGTATAAGTTGAGTGGTAAAGTGAAGGAGAGTATCAAAAATGTGATGATTCTTGGTGGTAGTAAGATTGGGTTTAAAGCTGCTAGAGATTTGTGTGGTAATCGTTTTAGAGTGAAGCTGCTAGAGAAAGATAAGAATAAGGCTTTTGATTTGGCGGATGAATTACCGGACGCGCTTATTATTAATGGCGATGGAAGGAATGTTGAACTACTTGAGGAAGAAGAGATTACTGGAATGGATGCCTTTATTTCTGTAACTGGAAATTCGGAAACTAATATTATGTCTTGTCTTGTTGCTAAATCAAGAGGAGTGAAAAAGACGATTGCCTTGGTAGAAAATATGGATTATTTTCAATTGTCCCAGTCAATAGGCATAGATACTTTGATTAATAAGAAGCTATTAGCTGCTAATAATATTTTTAGACACATAAGAAAGGGTGAGGTAGTGGCCATTACACGCCTTAATAATATGAATGCTGAAATTCTAGAATTTGTCGTAAAGCCCGGTTCTGTTATTGATGGCCAGGTGATTAAAGATCTTGATTTTCCACGTTCTGCTATTATAGGAGGAGTTATTCGGAATGGAGAAGGTATGATTGCTTTAGGGGAATTTAGAGTGATTTCTGGAGATAGAGTAGTTGTGTGCTGCCTTCCACAATCAATTGGTAAAGTAGAAAAGCTGTTTTTTTAGCATAAAAATTTTCAAACTTGAAAAGTTTCAACACCCGACTTATTATACATCTTATGGGCTTACTGCTATTGTTTAATGGCGGTTTCATGTTATTGGCTGCACTTATCAGCGGTGTTTATGACGATGGGGTAACCTTGGAAATTTCTTCGGCTTCTCTTGTTACTCTTTTGGCAGGTGTAGTTTTAATGTATTTTACTAGAAACCATACAAGAGAACTAAAAAAACGAGATGGTTATATAATTGTGACCTTTGGGTGGATCTGTATGTCCTTTTCGGGTATGTTACCATATTTGTTTACACAATCTATTCCAGATATTACTAATGCTTTTTTCGAAACAATGTCAGGTTATACCACTACAGGTGCTTCTATTCTCAGTGATATAGAAGCTTTGCCGGAAGGGGTTCTTTTTTGGAGAAGCCTTACACATTGGATAGGTGGAATGGGGATTATTGTTTTGGCAATTGCAATTCTACCTTTATTAGGAATTGGTGGGATGCAGCTTTTTGTGGCTGAAGCGCCTGGTCTAAGTGCTGACAAATTGCATCCACGTATTACGGACACGGCTAAAAGGCTATGGTTTATTTATTTTGGTTATACAATTGCAGAAACTATCTTACTTCAATTGGCAGGTATGTCATTTTTTGATGCAATTAATCATGCGTTGGCAACACTTTCTACTGGTGGTTTTTCCACTAAAAATGCAAGTGTGGCGTACTGGAATGATGACCCAATAATTCAATATATAATCGTATTGTTTATGTTTTTGGCGGGCTCAAATTTTGTATTAAGTTACTTTGCATTCAAAGGAAATATACAAAAAGTTATTAAGGATGATGAATTTCGGTTTTACTTTGGCTTTGTAGCAATTTTTACCATAATTGCTTTTTTAGTAGTGTATTATCAGGCAGATGTTCCTGTTAGTGATTACCATCCTATGGTATGGGGTGAGGCAGAGAGTGCTTTTAGGCATACATTATTTCAAGTGGTTTCTGTTATCACCACTACTGGTTTTGTGACTGCTGATTTTACGACCTGGACAAGTTTCCTTACGATCTTTTTCTTTGGATTAATGTTCTTAGGTGGTTCTGCTGGATCTACAGCGGGTGGAGTTAAGGTGGTCCGTCATATGCTGATGATAAAAAACGGATTATTGGAATTTAAAAGGACCTTACATCCAAATGCTATTATTCCTGTACGATATAATACCAAATCCTTAACGTCAGAAGTTGTTTTTAATATCTTAGGATTTTTCATTCTTTACATGCTTCTTTTTATTATTGGTGCATTGGTATTGGGAATGATGGGACTTGATTTTTTGTCTGCTGTAGGTGGCGCTGCTTCTTCTCTTGGTAATGTGGGTCCTGCTTTAGGTAGCTTGAGTCCATTGGAAAATTTTAATAGTTTGCCAGCACTAGGTAAATGGTGGTGTGCTTTTCTAATGCTATTAGGAAGGTTGGAGCTCTTTACTGTTTTGATATTGCTTACTCCTTTCTTTTGGAGAAAGCATTGATTTAGAGTTAAAAAGGGTGTTTTTCCCCTTTGCGTATGTTTAGATTTGGACGTACTTTTATGATTTAAAATAAGAGTATGTATAATCAAGGAGTATCAAAAAAGGAAGCCTATTGGTTGTTATTATCCGTAATCCTTACGATAATGATGTTATTGGCTCTAAATCATACGGCACTTGATACCACAACAACCTTTAGTGAGGAGATTTTTGGAATAGGCGTTTTATGGTGCTGCCTAATTTTCTTTGCTCTTAATACATTTGTTATTTTTGGAATCAAAGAATATTTTAGAAAGTACTCGAATCGATTTCCAAATACTGTCATTTTCGTAAGTGGATCAATACTTATTCTATCTATAATTTTGTTAAGCTTATAATTAACCTACGCTATTAAAAAAGCCACTCATTAGAGTGGCTTTTGTTTTGTATACCTGGCTTCAGGAAAAGATGTGTCTTAATTCTTGAATTGAGGTGTTATGATAAAGATTCCTTTATACGTTTCATGGCTTCTCGAAGTTCTACCTCTGAAGCAGCGTAAGATATGCGAATACAATTATCGTTTCCAAATGCTTCTCCGGTTACCGTAGCAACATTAGCTTCTTCTAATAGATACATTGAAAAATCTGCAGCTGTATTAATTAATCTTCCACGTAATGTTTTACCAAAGAAATATTCAATATTTGGGAAAACGTAAAAGGCTCCTTCTGGTACATTTAATTTAAATCCTTCAATTTCACCTAAGAGTTCAAGTACTAAATCCCTACGTTTGTGAAACTCATCAATCATAAATTTGATACTGCTTACAGGGGCTTTCACCGCTGCAATGGTTGCACGTTGAGCGATTGAATTTGCACCACTAGTGATTTGTCCTTGCATTTTAGTACAGGCCTTTGCAATCCATTCTGGGGCCCCTATGTAACCAATACGCCAGCCAGTCATGGCGAATGCTTTAGATACACCATTCACCGTAATAGTGCGTTCATACATTCCATCAATTTCAGCGATGCTAACATGACCACTAGTTGTGAAGTTGATGTGTTCATAAATTTCGTCAGATACCACAAATATATTAGGATGTTTACGTAATACCACCGCAAGTGCCTCAAGTTCTTCTCTACTGTATACTGAACCACTAGGGTTACATGGTGAACTGAACCATAGCATTTTTGTTTTTGGAGTGATGGCTGCTTCTAACTGAGATGGTGTCATTTTAAAATCAGTATCAATACTTGTTGGAACTTCAACAGGTACACCTTCTGCTATTTTAACTATATCACTGTAACTTACCCAATAAGGTGCAGGTAGAATGACTTCATCTCCAGGATTAATCATTACAAGAGCTACGTTGGCAAGTGACTGTTTTGCACCCGTAGAGACTACTATTTGATTTGAACTGTAAGTAAGATTATTGTCTCTTTTGAATTTCTCAGTTATGGCCTGTTTTAGGTCCGCATATCCATCCACAGGGGAGTAGCTGCTATAATTATCGTGAATTGCTTCAATGGCAGCCTCTTTAATAAAATCAGGAACATTAAAATCTGGTTCACCTAAGCTTAATCCAATAATGTCGCGACCTTGAGCTTTAAGTTCTCGTGTTTTGGCGGCCATAGCTAAAGTTGCTGAGGTAGCCATGTTGTTAATTCTGTCAGACAAAAAATGATTCATGTCGTTGTGTGTTGTTATAGTTGGTTATTGTAATTGAAAATTAGGTTTTTTACCTAAGTCTCTTAAATGTCTGAAATGAGATATTATTGCTTGGCGAGTTGTTTTGTATTCATTATACGGTAAACCATATTCCCTAGCAGTTTGTTTTACAATTTTAGAAATATTAGTATAGTGAATGTGGCTAATATTAGGAAAAATATGGTGTTCAACCTGGTGATTTAATCCTCCTGTAAACCAGTTTACGATACGATTTTTAGTAGAGAAGTTTGCTGTGGTAAACAATTGGTGTATTGCCCAAGTGTTTTTCATTGAACCATCGTCTGAGGGTTGTGGCATTTCAGTTTCTTCTACAACGTGTGCAAGTTGGAAAACAATACTTAGGATTAATCCGGCAGTATAGTGCATGGCAAAGAAACCAATAAGTACTTTCCACCATGCTATATCAAGAATTAGCATTGGTAACACTATCCAAATAGAAAGATAAATTAATTTAGTAATAATAAGGACACTCCATTCTTTAGCTGGATTGGGATATTTCCCGTAAGAAAGTTTACGTTTTAAATAGTTACGCATTTGTTTAAAGTCCGTAGTAATAGCCCAGTTAAGTGTCAACAGTCCGTATAAGAATACGGAATAATAATGTTGAAAACGGTGAAATCCTCTCCATTCGGCATGTTCAGTAAAACGAATAATACGTCCTGCATCTAGATCCTCATCATGTCCATGAATATTGGTATAGGTGTGGTGTAATACATTATGCTGAACCTTCCAGTTATATACATTACCTGCTAGAATATAGATACTAGCTCCCATTATTTTATTAAGCCATTCTTTGGAGGAGTATGAGCCGTGGTTACCATCATGCATGACATTCATTCCAACGCCAGCCATACCAATACCAATTACTATTGTGAGTAGTAATTGTAACCATTGATTCATATCAATAGTTAGAATTAGAAAATAAGGAGTAAGAAATAAAGAGAACATTACAATGGTCTTAAGATATAATTTCCAGTTCCCTGTTTTTTTAATATTGTTTTCTTTGAAATAATCGTTTATGCGAGCATTAAGAGTTTTGAAAAAGGCTTGAGGATCTTTTCTTGAAAACCGAACGGTTTGTAATTCCATAGTAATTAATTGTATTTTGAACGATAGTATCGTTTAGGTTATGCTTTAAAATTTGTCAAAATTAAACATTAATTGTATTTATGGAACGCTAATTAACTATAATTATGATTGCAATTTGGGAGACTTTTGTTAAAAATATGATATTGTTAAAATCTAGAACTGCTTCCGTAAGGAATTATTTGATTGATAAAATGGGAATAGATAGTGAAAGACTTTTGTTTCAAGGCAGAGGGGAGTATGAACCTTTAATAGAAAACACTACTCCATTATTCAAGGTACAAAAAGAGGAGAGTAGAATTTGAGAAAATAGACTAATAAAGGAAATGGACTTTAGGTAAATGAAGGATGTTTTTTATTGTCATTAAACAGGTGTTTTTAATTATTTTTGCATTTCTAAAAGTAAAAACTTCGTTAATGCATCGAATTACTGACTATTTTCCTGATTTAACTAGTACACAACAAGAACAATTTGTTCAGTTGGAATCGTTGTATAAGGAGTGGAACTCTAAAATTAATGTGATCTCTCGAAAAGATATCGATGAATTGTATACCCGACATGTAATTCACTCCTTAGGGATTGCAAAAGTTCAAGCCTTTCTACCCGGCAGTTCCGTGTTGGATGTTGGAACTGGTGGCGGGTTTCCAGGAATACCGCTAGCCATTTTATTTCCAGAAACTAAGTTCTACCTAATAGATGCTATTGGAAAAAAGATAAAGGTAGTTCAAGAGGTCGTTAATGCTCTTGGATTAAAAAATGTAAGAGCTGAACATATTAGAGCAGAAAAGGTAAACGAAGAATTTGACTTTATAGTAAGTAGGGCAGTTACAACAATGCCTGATTTCGTAAAATGGGTACGTGGCAAGGTTAAAAAGGATTCAAGGCATTCTTTAAAGAATGGTATATTGTACTTGAAAGGAGGAGATCTTACCGAAGAATTGTCGGCATACCAAACTGTACAACTTTTTAATCTATCTGATTATTTTGAAGACCCATTTTTTGAAACTAAAAAAGTGGTTTATCTTCCAATGAAAAAGGTGTGATTCTTATACTTTTAACATGCTATAGTAGGAACGCTTACAACGTTTGGAGTATGCCTTTAGTGTATTCCACAAACCTTTAAAACTATAGTTATTGTTTTCCTCTCTTCTTTCTGTTAGGGAGTCTTCTAAGGCTGTGAAACGAGCAATAGCTGAAGGGATATTATCTAAAGCAATGATGCTGTCGATTTTTTTCTGGAAAATAATTTCGTCTGTATCCATAGCGTTTGTAATCGCATATTTAATGGTGATAATTCCGTATTTAGGGTCCTTTTTCATGTTCTCAAAATTCATTAATCAAGGCTAAGTTAACAATTAATTTACATTAAATTTACATTTGAGACACATTTAACATCCTATTTGGATTTTCTTATGAGTCCTATTTGAACAAAAAAGACCACCTTGTGAGAAGGCGGTCTTTTTTATAGTTTGTATATTATTCCTTATCCTAAAAATGGATAGCGATAGTCTTCAGGAGTAACAAAAGTTTCCTTTATTAATCGTGGAGAAACCCATCTTAAAAGGTTTTGGGCAGAACCAGCTTTGTCATTAGTTCCAGAGGCTCTGGCGCCTCCGAAGGGTTGTTGGCCTACAACAGCACCTGTTGGTTTATCATTAACGTAGAAATTACCAGCCGCATTTTGAAGTGCTTTCATGGCAACGCTAAGTGCATAACGATCTTGAGAGAAAACGGCACCTGTAAGGGCATAAATAGAAGTTTCATCTACCAATTTAAGGGTTTCTTCCCATGCATCGTCTTCATATACATAAACGGTAACTATTGGTCCGAAAAGTTCTGTTTCCATGGTCTTGTACTTCGGATTAGTGGTAACAATTACAGTAGGTTGAATAAAGTAACCTTTAGATTTGTCATAGTTTCCACCGGCATAAATAGTAGCATCTTCATCTTTTTTTGCTTGCTCTATGTATGAGGCAAGTTTGTCAAATGAACTTTGATGAATAACGGCTGTTATGAAATTGCTTGGATCTTCTGGTGAACCCATTTTAAAGGATTCGATGTCAGTTTTTACAAAAGATAGAATTTCATCTGCCTTGGATTTTGGTAAGTATACTCTTGATGCAGCACTACATTTTTGGCCTTGGTACTCGAATGCACCACGGCTAATAGCGGTAGCAACTTGTTTAGCATGTGCAGAAGGGTGGGCAACGATAAAATCTTTTCCACCAGTTTCTCCAACAATACGTGGATACGTTTTATAACTACCAATATTGGTTCCAATTTTAGCCCAAAGGTTGTTGAAAACATCCGTTGATCCGGTAAAATGAATTCCAGCAAAATCAGGACTAGACAAAAGAGTCTCCGTGATCATTGCAGCGTCACCATATACCATATTAATAACACCGTCAGGAACGCCAGCTTCTTTAAGTACATCCATAATTACTTTTGCAGAAAATATTTGGTTGTTGCTCGGTTTCCATACTACAACATTCCCCATTAGTGCAGCACTTGTTGGAAGGTTTCCAGCGATTGCTGTAAAGTTAAAAGGTGTTACAGCGTAGACAAATCCTTCAAGTGGTCTATATTCAACACGGTTCCAAATTCCTTCAGAGGATTCAGGCTGATCACTATATATATCACCCATGTATTGCACATTAAAACGTAGAAAGTCAATTAATTCACAGGCAGAATCTATTTCAGCTTGATGTACATTCTTTGATTGAGCGATCATGGTAGCAGCGTTAATTTTTGCTCGGTAAGGGCCGGCAATTAATTCTGCTGCTTTTAAAAATATAGAGGCGCGTTCCTCCCATGGCATTGCAGCCCATTTTGTACGAGCTTCCAAGGCAGTGGTAATAGCGTTTTCAATATGGTGTTTTTCGGCAAGGTGATACACCCCTACTACATGTTGGTGGTCGTGTGGAGGTGACATCGATCGTGTATTACCAGTAAAAATTTCTTCACTACCTATATATAGAGGTACTTCTACTTGGCTGTTAAAATAGGCTTTGTATTGTTGCAAAACTGCCTCTCTTTCTGGGGTTCCGGGAGCGTACGATTTTACAGGTTCGTTTACAGCTATCGGAATTTGAAAAAATCCTTTTCCCATTGTGTTGTGTATTTATTAGTGTTAACAATAATGTTGCACAAAGGTATGATAATTTTAGCGGTTTATGGGTAACCGAAGTAACTGTAATTTTGAGAGATGGGTGTTTTTAGTTGAGCGCGAAAGGTGCTCCAAGTTTAAAAGTTGGTATGTAAACTCTAAACTTTTTTGTAGAGGTAAAATTAATCATGTTGAAATATCCTCTCATAGCTCCTAAAGGGGCCAGTAAGAGGCAGCCTGAATTGTAGGTGTGGGATTCACCAGGTTTTAAAACAGGCTTCTTTCCAATTACACCTTCCCCATCAACAATTTCAGTTTCGTTTAGTGCATCGAAAATTTGCCAATGTCTTGAGGTGAGTTGAACTACATCTTTACTCTGATTTTCAATAGTTATCAGGTATTCAAAAGCATAGTGCATACGATAGTTCTTGAAGAAAGTACCTCCAAAACTTGTTACTACCGAAATTTTTATGCCTTTGGTTACTTGTGTATTCATACACTAATAAAATAAAATACTTAGGATGAAAAGAAATGACGCAGTTGTGAAGGCTAAGATAAAAAATATAGTATTCAGTATAGAGAATTTAACAATTGTTTTAACACGCCCTTGCCCATAAAACTTCCGCATTGCTTTGTACAAATAAATTAAAAAAATGAATAATATCCACAAAGAAACCGACCACTTGAATATTAAGTCGATGAAGAGACCTAAAATGAGCATAAGAATCAGCATTGAAAGAGTATGGAAATTAAAAATGAGATGGTCCATGTAGTAATATTGTTTCATATTATACATGAGCCATATGAAAAATGAAAAAATTGGAAGAAAGAAGAAAATGATAAAAGGTAACTTGGAAATGATATAGTTGATGTAATTTCCAGGTTGTGATTGTATACGATATAAACTACGCGAGACATTAAATGCAATTTTGTTGTTGATATTCATTGGAACATCTATTTTTTTATGTGTCTCTTCATAGGAGTCGTAGGGGTTTTTTGGAATTGATTTGGTATAATAGTTGGTTTTTTTTCCAATGCGATCCCAAAAGGGTAAAGAATCTACCTTTAGGAAATATTCTTTAGGTTGAGATAGCATTATGGAGTCACGTTTTGCTTGAGCTATTTTTCTTTCTTTAGAGTTTAGTATTGAGTCTATTACTACAATTCCTCCTCGTTGTTCTTCTGGGACCTGGGAGGATAACTGTTCTATAGTTTCGTCGTTAAAGTTAAACGCATTTTCTTGTGAGTTTCCGTACCGATTTAGTGTTGAAAAATCCTCGCTAAGGCTTAAAAGTAAAAAATATACTATGGTGAGACTAAGGAAAAATCGAAATGGATTTGTGTATGTTGTGCGTTTACCGTCTAGGTAATCACGAGTGATTTTTCCAGGTTTGAGAATCATCGCTGAAAGTGTTTTTCTCAATTTGGAATCATAGGCAAAAAAGGTAGCGAAAAATTCTTCTATAAAATCAAGGACTGTGTGACGTTTGCTGCTGTTAAGTTGTGAACATTGTGGGCAAAACTTATCACTTTTGTCAAGAGGATGTTGGCAGTTTAAGCATGAGGTTCCTCTATACTTGTAAGATGATTTTTTAAGCTCATTCATAGTGGTTGGTTAGCGTTTTTAGTTGGTTATTTGAGTACTGCTTGTGCTTCCTACGCCTATCAAGCTGTCATATTGTTCTCCAAATTGGCGATAGTAGACAAGTATGAGATAGTGGTTTTCTGTGTTGTGGAAATTTCCGTCAATTTGATTGTAATCTACAGTTTCTTTGTCTTTAATTGCATATTTATAATTGTAAAATCCTTGTTTAAGGAGGATAGCCTTTTCAAAAGCTTGGTTTTGATCGTTGTAAATTAATCTGTTTTCTTCGGAAAGTTCATAGTTGTTGAATTTTCCATAGACATAAATATCTTTCCAGATTAATTCCGGTGTTGATTTTAGACTAAAGTGGATATAAGCGTATTCGGATTCTGTAGAAGGGTCTGTTCCTTGAAGAGTTCGTATAGCGAAATCTCCATTAATGTCAGGAAAGTAGGTGTAAGTACTTCCTGCTCGAGAAGTGTTTGTGAACAAATAGTTGTGATAAAGGGTTTTCAATTCAATTCTGTTAACACCTAAGCTTGCTGCCCGAACGTCTTTATTGTCGAAATTTAGGTATTCGTTTCCTGCATAAAATGAGGTTTCCTGGTCGTATTTATAAACTAATTCCTTACCTAGGGTGAATTGTGGTTTAATGTTTGTAATGGCGGTAGGCCAGTGATAGTTTTGTAGAATCGCGACTTTGACTTCCCTTTGAGGGTTTAATAGGGGGCGATCTTTTGAATTTATTTTAAACTGAACTACTTGTTTATGATTTATATATTGTAAATCACGAGTGCGTTTTACCTCGGCGCCAACTGTGACTTGATCAGTATATATGACAAATCTTCTAGAAAAAACAACCTCTTCAAAGTTGTTGTGTATGGTAAGGATATAATTGCCACTTACCTTGAACCCTGTAAATTCATTTGGGAGTGTAAGTTTGTAATTTGAGTAAGGTTGGAGGGTAGAGAAGGAATTACTATAGGATGTTATTCGTTGCATGTCTTGCCCTCTTAAGAATTGTGATTTTAATAATTGAGATGGTTTCCAGTCGTAATCACAATGAGTAATAGAGTAGTAATAATCCTCTTCGTTTGCGTTTAAGTCGTCAAATTCTAGGTGGATTTTCTCGCCTAATTTAATAATTGGGAATTGGTCTCCAGGAATATCGCTTTTGAAAATTATGGTTTTTATGTGGGATGGCGCTGCCGTTTCCGTCATTACTTGTGCTTTGAGTTGTAAATTGATAAGTAATGAGCTGGTTATTAGTAATAAAGCTGCTTTCATTGTCGTGGTATTTTGAATGCTAAAGATAGCTAAATTATGTGCTTGTTAAAAAGAGATTAGAAGGTATAAAATAACTTGTTTTTTTTGGGAAAACTGACCTTTAAACACTAACTTTGTGCCGATTTTTTGTAAACTAACTTTCAATTCCTTTGAAATATGTCAAACGACATCCGTATTAAAAAAGGCTTGACATTGAAGTTGCAGGGAGAAGCAGAAAAGCTGCTCTCCGATGCACCTAGATCTCAGGTCTATTCTGTGAAACCGGCAGATTTCCACACGGTGACCCCAAAAATGGTAGTAAAAGAAGGTGAGGCAGTGAAGGCAGGAGATGTTTTATTTTTCTCCAAATATAACGATGCCATCAAGTTTGTTTCACCAGTAAGTGGAAAAGTGAAAGAAATACGAAGAGGTGCTAAACGTGTCATTCTAGACGTAGTTATCGAGGCAGATGCTACCGATGTCTACAAAGAGCATGGCGCTAAGGACTCATCAGTATTGTCTTCTGAAGAAGTGAAGCAATTTATGCTTGAATCAGGCCTTTGGCCATTTGTAAAGCAACGTCCTTATGATGTTGTTGCTAATCCTAACGAAACCCCTAAAGCTATTTTTATTTCCGCATATGCAACGGCTCCATTGGCTGCCGATGTTGAGTTTGTGTTGAAAAATAGCAAAGAAGATTTTCAAGCAGGTATTCAGGCAATATCTAAATTGACTTCTGGAAAAGTACACCTTTCAATTGGGAATGATGATGCGTCATTCTTAAATGAAGTGAAAGGGGTGGTGCTTCACAAGGTGTCTGGACCACACCCAGCTGGAAATGTTGGTGTTCAGATACATCACGTAGATCCTATCAATGCAGGTGAACGTGTTTGGGTTGTTTCACCAGAGGATGTCGCTATCATTGGAAGAACATTTAAGACAGGAAAATTTGACGCTACACGTGTTGTGGCTTTGGCAGGTTCTGAAGTGGCAAAACCACAGTATTACAAAGTGAAAATTGGAGCTCAGGTTTCAAGTTTTGTTGGAGCTATTCAAGGTAATGTGCGTGTAATTAGTGGTGATGTACTTACAGGAGATAAAATCGCTGAAGGCGGTTTCTTGGGGTATTATCATAATTTAGTGACCATTATACCTGAAGGCAAAAATTACCGCATGTTCGGTTGGTTGCCTTTTAAAGACAATTATATACCTAGTATGTCTAAAACATCCTTGGCTTGGTTATCTCCTAATAAGAAGTATCGCGTTGATACCAATTTAAACGGTGAGGAAAGAGCTTTGGTTGTTACTGGAGAGATGGAAAAGGTTTTACCTATGGATGTTTATCCGATGCAATTGCTTAAGGCTTGTATGGCGGAAAACATTGAGAAAATGGAGAACCTTGGAATCTATGAGGTGACACCTGAAGATTTTGCATTGGTAGATTTTGCCTGTACTTCAAAAATAGAAGCTCAGGAAATCATCCGCCAAGGTTTAGACTTGATGATTAAAGAAGTTGGTTAAAATTTGATACGATGAGTTTTTTAAGAAATAAAATAGATCAACTAAAGAAGCCTTTTGAGAAAGGTGAAAAGTGGGAGAAAATGGCTCCTGCATTCAATGCGTTGGATACTTTTTTGTTTGTACCTAATCATACAACCAAAAAAGGAGCCCACATACGAGACGCAGTAGATTTGAAACGTACCATGATTGTGGTGGTGTTGGCTTTGTTGCCTGCATTATTTTATGGGATTTACAATACAGGATATCAACATTTCTCTCAATTAGGAGAAGCGTTTACCTTTATGGATGCTTTTGGGCACGGTGCCTTGAAGATACTTCCTATGATAGCTGTTTCGTACATCGTAGGTCTTGCTATTGAATTTGCCTTTGCAATTTACCGCGGTCACGAAGTGAATGAAGGATACTTGGTTTCAGGTATGCTTATCCCGATGATTATGCCAGTAGATATACCATTATGGATGTTGGCAGTTTCTGTAGCGTTTGCAGTGGTAATTGGAAAAGAAGCATTTGGGGGTACTGGTATGAATATCCTTAACCCGGCTTTATTAGCAAGAGCTTTTGCCTTCTTTGCATATCCTACTTATATGTCAGGAAACAAAGTATGGGTTTCTGAGGCAACTAATGTAGATGCCATTTCAGGAGAAACCATTTTAGGAACTTTGGCAGCTGGACATCAACCGACATATGACATGTGGAGTATGTTTGCAGGTTCTATTCCTGGGTCTATCGGAGAGACATCAACCTTATGGATTTTAGTCGGTGCAGCGATCTTAATCCTTACTGGAGTGGGTAGCTGGCGTATTATGGCAGGAGGGTTTATTGGTGCTGCAATAATGGGACTCTTGTTTAATGCTTGGGGAGCTAATGCTTTGATGAGTTTTGAATGGACCTCACATTTATTGGTAGGTGGTTTAGCGTTCGGTGTTGTATTTATGGCTACCGATCCGGTATCGGCTGCTCAGACTACTAGGGGAAAATGGATTTATGGAATTCTAATAGGGGTGTTCAGTATAATGATTAGGGTATTCAACCCAGCATACCCTGAAGGAGTAATGCTTGCAATCCTTTTGATGAACGTATTTGCTCCTACCATTGATCACTATGTGATAGAGGCAAGTGTGAAAAGAAGAAAGAAGCGTCTGGCCGCAACTAAAATTAAATCAGCTTAATCATGAATAGAGATAGTAATGCATATACATTTATCTTTGCTACTGTTATGGTAGTGGTTGTTGCTACGGCCTTGGCTTTTACAGCAACTTCTTTAAAGCCACGTCAAGATGACAACGCTCGTAAAGAAAAGATGCAAAATATTTTAGCTACTATTGGGGTTGATGTAGACCGCGATGGTGCTGAAGCTAAGTTTAATCAATATATTACCGAACAATACTCACTTACTGCTGAAGGTGAAATTGATGAGACTACTAAAGCTTTTGATGTAGATTTAAATAAGGAATTGAAAAAACCTGTATCAGCACAGCGTTTTCCGATTTTTGTGGCCAATGTTGATGGTACTAAGTATTATGTGGTGCCACTTAGAGGAGCAGGACTATGGAATGCTATCTGGGGATATATTTCTTTAGAAGAAGATTTGAATACTGTTAAGGGGATTTCTTTAGACCATGCTGGTGAAACTCCAGGACTTGGTGCTGAAATTACTCAAGGATGGTTCAAAGAGCGTTTTGAAGGAGAGAAGATCCAAGATCAAAGCGGTGAAATTGTAGGTGTTAATGTGCAAAAGGGATATGCTGGAGGAAATGATAAAAATGACAACGCTGTGGATGCTATTTCTGGTGCAACTATCACAGGTGATGGTGTTACAGCAATGATTTCAGAGCGTCTTCAACATTACAAGCCTTATTTCGTTAAACACTCTGTTCAATAATTAAAATCGAAGAAATCATGGCAAAAAATAAAATAGAAGAGAAGAAGAACCCAGTAGTTCTTTTTGTTTCAAAAGAAAAAGAGCCTTTGTTTTCCAAGAAGAACAGAGCGCTATTGTCTGACCCTTTCAATGATAACAACCCTATTACTGTTCAGGTATTGGGTATTTGTTCAGCATTAGCTATTACAGTTCAGTTAAAGCCTTCGATAGTAATGGCAATAGCAGTTATGGCAGTAATGGCTTTTAGTAACGTTATCATTTCATTGATTCGTAATCTAATTCCTAACCGAATCCGTATTATCGTTCAATTGGTTATCGTTGCATCACTGGTAATCTTAGTTGATCAAATTTTAAGAGCTTTTGCTTACGATGTCAGCAAACAGCTTTCCGTATTTGTGGGACTTATTATTACAAACTGTATTGTAATGGGACGTTTGGAGGCATTTGCATTAGGTAATGGAGTTTGGAAGTCGTTCCTTGATGGTATTGGAAATGCTGCTGGTTATGGTATTATCCTTATTATAGTTGCTTTTTTCAGAGAATTACTAGGTTCTGGAAAGTTAATGGGCTATGAGGTGCTAGGTCATAAAGGTGCAACACTTGCAGAGTCTACTGGATTGTACGCTCTAGGTTATGAGAACAATGGGTTGATGTTATTGTCTCCCGCAGCTCTATTGACTGTAGGTGTTATAATTTGGGTTCAACGTATGAGAAACCGTAAACTCATTGAGAAAAACTAATTGTACTAACGTATAAACGTAGCAAACATGGATTATATTAATCTTTTCGTAAAAAGTATCTTTATAGAAAATATGGTTTTTGCCTATTTTCTAGGGATGTGTTCATACTTGGCAGTGTCCAAAACAGTAAAAACTGCCGTTGGTTTAGGAGCGGCCGTTATATTTGTTTTGGCCTTTACAGTGCCTGTTAACTATTTGTTGGATAATTACCTTCTTAAGCCAGGTGCGCTTACATGGCTTGGAGAAGACTATGCCAACATCGATCTAAGCTTCTTGAGCTTTATCATGTTCATTGCCGTTATTGCTTCAATGGTACAATTGGTAGAGATGATTGTAGAGAAGTTTGCCCCGGCACTTTACGGTGCTTTGGGTATTTTTCTTCCGTTAATTGCAGTAAACTGTGCGATTTTAGGAGGATCACTCTTTATGCAACAAAAGGACTTTGGAGGTGTTTCTGAAGCAGCTGTTTATGGATTTGGTTCTGGTATCGGATGGTTTTTAGCAATTTTAGCTATTGCTGCCATTCGTGAAAAAATTGCTTACTCCAATGTGCCAGCTCCTTTGAGAGGTCTTGGAATTACTTTTATCATCACAGGACTTATGGCTATAGGCTTCATGAGTTTTATGGGAATTAAATTATAAACCGAATCATAACTATAGATATGGATTATTCAGTAATCTTAGCCAGTTTAATAGTTTTCTTAGTACTTATTATAGTATTGGTGGCTATTCTATTGGGAGCAAAGGCAAAGCTGGTACCTTCAGGGCCAGTTACGCTAAAAATTAATGGAGAAAAAAATGTAGAAGTTTCCTCAGGAGGAACCCTATTGGGTACTCTTGGAAATAATAAAATTTTCCTTCCATCGGCTTGTGGTGGAGGTGGAACTTGTATCCAATGTAAATGTCGTGTTTTGGATGGCGGTGGAGAAGCGCTTCCAACTGAAACACCTCACTTTACTCGTAAAGAACTTGCCGAAGGCTGGCGTTTAGGTTGTCAGGTAAAGGTAAAGCAGGATATGGTAATTGAAGTTCCTGAGGAAATTTTTGGTATCAAAAAATGGGAGGCTGAAGTTGTAAGAAACTATAACGTGGCTTCATTTATCAAGGAGTTTGTGGTGCGTCTTCCTGAAGATATGCATTATGAGCCAGGTGGCTATATTCAGATTGAAATCCCGCCATGTGAAGTGAAGTATAGTGATATCGACATCACTGCTCACCCAGAGGAACATGAGACACCTGATAAATTCAAAATTGAGTGGGATAAGTTTAACCTATGGCCACTTGTAATGAAAAATGGTGAAACGGTAGAGCGTGCTTATTCAATGGCTTCATATCCAGCAGAAGGACGTGAAATTATGTTGAATGTTCGTGTGGCTACTCCACCATGGGATCGTGCTAAAAATGGATGGGCTGATGTAAATCCTGGAATTGCATCTTCTTATATCTTTTCTAAGAAACAAGGTGATAAAGTAGTTGTTTCTGGTCCTTATGGAGAATTCTTCATCAACGAAAGTGAAGCGGAAATGCTTTATGTAGGAGGAGGAGCAGGTATGGCACCTATGCGTTCCCATTTGTACCACTTGTTCCGTACGTTGAAAACTGGACGTAAAGTAACATATTGGTATGGAGGACGATCTAAACGTGAATTGTTCTATGTAGAGCATTTTAGAGCTTTAGAGCGTGATTTTCCAAACTTTAGATTCTATATTGCCTTATCTGAACCATTACCGGAAGATAACTGGAAAGTTAAAGATGGTTTGGATGGAGAAGGAGACGGTTTCGTAGGTTTCATTCACCAAGTTGTTATAGATAATTATTTGTCTAAGCATGATGCTCCTGAAGATATCGAATTTTATTTCTGTGGACCACCTCTAATGAATAAAGCTGTTGAAAAAATGGCTGATGATTTTGGTGTTCCTAAAGAGAATGTTCGTTTCGACGACTTCGGAGGATAATCATAACATAAATATAAAAAGCCGGCTTATTAGTAAGTCGGCTTTTTTGTTCCAAAAAATTGTATTTTTGATGACCATGAATGAATTAACTGAACAGGAGCTGCATAATTTGGCAATGAATGAGGTTGGTAAAACTTTAGAGCAAAAGGGGTGGGAATTTCTTGCCATAAATAGCCAACTTAACAAAAATCCACAATTCGTATGTGTTGATGAGCGAAATCAAAAACATTTTGTTATTGTTAAAGCTATTTTGTATCCTGAAAACCCTATCGATTATGATATGATATTCATGCAAACTTTAAAGGAGCACGCCTTAAAGTTTAATGCACGAATTTATTATGCTGGAGTGGGCCTTGCCAACGCTAAAGATTACGAATTGCCTCTTACCACCTCTTCTGATTATATAGTTAATTTTAACGGATTAATTGAACTGTAACCAAACCATTATGAAAAAACTACTTTGGATTGTATTTGTTGGACTTGTATTTAGTTCATGTAATCGTGAATCCAATTTAATAACGAATACCGGATTTGCTTTCGGTCGTACTTATACAATTAAGTACTATGCCCTTGATGCCGAAACTGATTTTAAAGATGAGATAGAACTATTACTTAATGAGATTAATAAGTCAATTTCTGTGTATTTGCCTACTTCGGATGTGTCACGTATTAATGATGGTGACAATTCTATTGTGGTAGATGAACATTTTAAGAATGTGTTTTTAAAATCCTATGAGGTATGGACACTAACCAATGGGGAATTTGATCCTACCGTTGGAGGTTTAGTTAATGCCTGGGGGTTTGGTACAGAACAGCCTATTGATAATATTTCTCAAAAGGACATTGATAGTATTTTACAATTTACTGGTTTTGATAAGGTCACCCTTACTAAGGAAGGACGTATTATTAAAACGCATCCCCAAGTGACACTTAATTTTAGTGGTCTTTCTAAAGGATATGCGATCGATCGTATTGGTGCTATGTTTGAAAGTAATGGTATTAAGGAATATTATATTCAAATGGGAGCAGAAATGCTGGTTAAAGGAGAGAAATTTAAAACTGTTCATGATGCTCCTATAACTATTGAGAATCCTGATGGTCAAAATCCACAACAGTTATCTGTAAAGTTTACAATGGAAAATCAATCTTTAGGGACATCTGGTAACTATCGTCGTTTTAGGGTTGATTCTGAAACAGGTGAGCATTATGTGCATACAATTAACGTAAAGACTGGATATCCACAGCAGAGTAATGTATTAAGTTCTTTGGTACTTAGTACCGGATCCGCAATGGAAGCCGATGCATACGCCACTGCATTGTTAGTCATGAAATTAGAAGATGCCAAGCAACTCCTTAAGAAAATTGATCACATTGAAGGATTTATTGTCAGCGCTGATGCTGATGGGGATATTCAACAATATACTACGCAAGGATTCAGGGAGGCAGAAAAAATTGAAGGACAATTCAAACAATAAAATACTTTTTAATGACAAAAAACTTTTATCTAGCTTTAGTTGGTTTATCGCTTTTCATGTTTTCATGTTCTAAAAAGCAACCTCAAATTCATATTATTCATGGTAATGCACAAGGTAGTACATATACCATTAAGTATGTGTCTGATTCAGATATCGACTTAAAACCAGCTATTGATTCTATTTTAGAGGTGATTGACCTTTCCATGTCAACCTATAGAGAGGAATCTATTATTTCACGAGTAAATGCAGGGGATAGCACATTGGTGGTAGATGCACATTTTATAAATGTATTTAACAAGGCTCAAGAAGTATGGAAGGCAAGTAACGGATTGTTTGATCCTACCGTAGGGGTTCTTGTTAATGCCTGGGGGTTTGGCCCTCAGAAAGGGATACAACCACCTTCTCCAGTTCAAATTGACAGCTTACTAGATTTTGTTGGATTTGATAAGGTTGTGTTAACTGATAAACATACCATTGCCAAACGAAATCCTTTTGTTTCATTTGATTTTAATGCTATTGCGCAGGGGTATACAGTAGATGTGATTTCGGATTATTTATTGGGGAAAAATATAAATGATTTTATTACCGAAGTAGGTGGCGAAATGATTGCCATGGGCAAAAATACGGTTGAAGACAAAGATTGGATCATAGGTATAGATGACCCTCTTCAGCGTCCTGAAGAGCGTTCTCTAATCGCTAAAATCCGTTTGCAAGGGAAAGGAATGGCTACCTCGGGAAATTATAGAAAAGTAATTATTGATAGTGTGACAGGGCAACAGTATGTTCATACGATTAATCCTATTACAGGTTACACGCAAAGGAGTACTATATTAAGTGTGACGGTTTTATCGAATACCTGCATGGAGGCTGATGCCTATGCCACCGCTTTTATGGTTATGGGAGTTGAAGATGTTATTGGTTTTTCATCCCAACATCCTGAGTTGGAACTTATGCTTTTTTATGCAGATTCAGATAATATTGTACAGCAATACGTTTCTGATGGCTTTAAGAATCTAGTGGTTCCTTAAATTTATTTAGAACATACAGGAATGATTTCTCCAGGAGCCAATCGATATAAATTAATCCATTCCTGGGGAATTTTTTTTGTGTAATTCTCTTCAATTACCTGGAAACCAATTGATCGAAGTTTGTCGAAATAATCCATCCCATACACACGAACATGGTCATATTGACCAAAAATTTCAGCCCTTTTATTAGGGTCCGTAATGGAATTGTCTTCAAAAGTAGTTGTTCTGTTATAATCTTGAGGTATTTGGAAAATACCCATACCCCCTGGTTTTAAAATTCTATACAACTCTTTCATGGCCAAGGTATCATTAGGTATATGTTCTAGGACATGATTACACAGAATGATATCAAAGCTATTATCCTCAAACGGTAAGTCGCATATATCTGCTTTAACATCGGCTAGAGGTGAGTGTAAATCAGTAGTAGTATAGTCTAAATTCTTTAACTTTTTAAATCTTTTATAAAAGGCTTGTTCAGGAGCAAAATGTAATACTTTTTTAGGGGCTGAAAAAAAATCTGTTTCTCGAGATAAATATAACCAAAGTAATCTATGGCGTTCAAGCGAGAGTGTGGAAGGTGATAATACATTTTCTCGTTGCTTTCCATAGCCGTATGGAAGGAAGGAACGGAACTTTTTACCGTCAATCGGATCCTGAAATGTGGTACCTCGAAGCAAAAATGCCATTAGTGGTCTTACAGCATAACTGAATCTTATAAGCAGTGGCCTGGGTATGGTATTTAATACTAGCTTGAAAAGCTTCTTCATTTTAAATGAAATTTATAACCTTAAGTAGGAGTGTAATAATAAAGGAAACTATTATTAAACATAGATATAGCGCAATTCCAAAAAGACAAAATCTTACAATCGAAAGGAGTGTTTGCTTAGTGTTTAATTCGTATAATTTTTTAAACGTATAAATGCTAATAATAAATGAAAATGCAATTTGAATAGTAAAAAATAAACCTGTTAGGTGTAGTGTGTTAAGGAAAAGTAATTGTAATAAAATGGAAAAATAACCTATATTGGTTTGTAAATATGAATTGAAAACGAGGTGTTCTGAAAAATTATTTCCTCTTTTTTTAAAGGTTGCAAAGGTTGTTAAAGCATAAAAAGGTATCGACAGTATAATTACAAAATTATAATAGTTGAACATATTAGTTAGTAACCATTGGGTGTTAACATCTACACTTTTCTCAGCAGTTGTTGAGATGTTTTCATTCAGGTTTGCTGTTACTTCATAAACCTCTACAAATGGAAATATTTTGTAAAATATTACTGCAATTGTAGCGTATAGAGCTAAATATGAAAAAGGTTGAAAGTATTTTTTCCTAGCACCGCTTATATACGCTTCTAACACATCCTTTGGATTTTTAAATAATCCAAAAAATGTTCGCCAGAAGTTGTTGTCCCAACTTAAAAAAGGGCCTACAAATTCTTCCCATGTGCCTTTTAATGATAAGCGATTATGTACAATTTTACTGCCACAATGAGCACAATAGTTATCGTCAGGGCTTATTGTGTACGTACAGCTTTTGCAGTTCATATATTAAATAACTAAGGGTACTTGTCGAAATTCATCTTCTTCATTTGAAGAGATTCCCAATGCCTCGTAAATATATGCAAAAGTTGAAAGTAATTCAGGTTTCCCATTTACAATAGCCACATCATGCTCAAAATGTGCGCTAGGTTTTCCATCTGCAGTAAGAATAGTCCATCCATCTTTTAGTTGTTTGATACGATGCGTCCCCAAATTAATCATTGGTTCTATGGCAACAACCATTCCTTCCTGAAAGAGTTTACCTTTACCTCTTTTACCATAGTTTGGCATTTCTGGGTCTTCATGCATTTTTTGTCCTAGACCATGTCCAACTAGTTCTCTTACCACACCATATCCATGGTTTTCACAGTACTGTTGAATGGCAAATCCAACATCGCCAACCCGATTACCAGCCTTGAATTGACGTATACCAACATATAGTGATTCTTTGGTAATTTTGAGAAGTTTTTTTGAAGCAGCATCTACTTCACCAACCTCAAATGTATAGGCGTGATCTCCATAGAATCCATTTTTTAAAGCACCACAGTCAATAGAAATGATATCACCTTCTTGTAAGGGGATGTTATTAGGGATTCCATGTACTACTTGCGCATTTGGACTCATGCAAAGTGAATTAGGAAAGCCATACATTCCAAGGAATGCCGGTGTTGCGCCATGGTCCCTTATGAAAGTTTCTGCAATTTTATCCAGTTGTAATGTGGTTACTCCCGGTTTTACTTCCTTAGCAAGGATCCCAAGAGTTTTAGAAACGATTAGGGCGCTTTCGCGCATCAATTCAATTTGTTCTGGTGTTTTAATTCGTATCATGCGGCAAAGGTAGTATAATTTAACAAAAAGCCTTATCTTGAAGTAGAAGAAAACTATCCGCTTTTTCTATGAGTTTTGTCATGTTTTAAATTCTAAAATGAGGATAATTTTGTGGTAGTAAAATTCAGAGATATGCATCAATTTGTTTCGGCCGATCAGGCTGTTAAGGCCATTAAGTCTGGTGATAGAATCTATGTGCAAGCCGCTGCCGCTGCACCTAGTGTTTTGATTGAAGCGCTCACAAAAAGAGCCTCTGAGTTACAGAACGTAGAAATATGTCACCTCCATACAGAAGGTCCAGCACCTTATGCAGATCCTTCATTAAGAGATAGTTTTCATGTGAATTCTTTTTTTATAGGGAAAAATGTACGTCATACGTTGAAGGCGGGCAATGGATCATATACTCCTGTGTTTTTAAGTGAATTGCCAAATGTTTTTCGTCGTGGTATTGTTACTCTGGATGTAGCATTTGTCCATGTATCACCTCCTGATAGTCATGGTTATTGTTCTTTGGGAGTTTCAGTAGAAGCTTCTATTGCCGCTATAGAATCTGCAAAGATCGTAATTGCTCAGGTAAATAATCAGATGCCCAGAACTTTTGGAGATGGGATAATTCATGTTTCTGAAATCAATTATTTGGTCGAGGCTAATGTCCCAATATTTGAACATGGAATGGCAGAAGCAACAGAGGTGGAATTGCAAATAGGTAGAAATATTGCAACACTTATAGAGGATGGAGCAACTTTGCAAATGGGAATCGGATCTATACCTAACGCAGCCTTACTTCAATTAACTAATCATAAGAACTTGGGGTTACATACTGAAATGTTCTCTGATGGAGTAATTGAGCTGATAGAAAAAAACGTAATCAATTGTAATTATAAAGTAGTAAATAGGGGAAGAGCCCTGGCAACCTTTCTTTTGGGCTCTAAACGATTGTATGACTTTGTGAATGACAATCCATTTATTGAGATGAGAGAGTCTTCCTATGTGAATGATACCGCAGTAATCCGGCAAAATCCAAAAACAATAGCTATTAATTCAGCCATTGAGGTGGATTTGACAGGTCAGGTTTGTGCTGATTCCATTGGAAGTACCATGTATTCGGGTGTGGGAGGACAAATGGATTTTATAAGAGGAGCGTCCTTAAGTCCCGGTGGGAAGGCTATAATTGCGTTACCTTCAGTAACTCGCCGAGGGGAGAGTAGAATAGTTTCCTATCTTAAAACAGGAGCTGGTGTAGTGACGACACGTTCACATGTGCAATATATAATTACCGAATACGGTATTGCTGAACTTTATGGGAAGAGTCTACAGCAGAGGGCCAAAGCACTTATTAATATTGCTCATCCGGCACATAGAGAGCAATTAGATAAAGATTTTTTTAGTGTACAACGTTCGTATGTTTAAAACTGTGTGATTAATAGACTAAAAAAGGCTGCGATTGGCAGCCTTTTTTAACTATTCTCAAATGTTAGTTTTGATTTTTGTTTTTGAATTTCTCAAAATCAGTCTCTACTTCCTGTTTTGGCCAACTATTGTTTGATACATCAATATCTGCTGTTTCTTCATTTGGATCGACCATAAACCTACTAATCTCTTTCTCAGAAGCAATCACACGGGTAACTTCTAAATCGTTTTTACGCCATATCTGAACTGGGAATTTTACAACCTCTGTGCTTCCATCTTTGTATGCTATTTCAACAATTAGAGGCATTGGTATTCCTCCCGGTTTATTGAATGTTACTTCATAAAAGTATTTTGGCTGTTTTAATGCGGCACGCTCTTCTGGAGTGAAATTATCCATTAGATACTCGTTAAGTGAGGTTGCATTTTCAACAGCTGTTTTTCCTTTTAAGGATTCGTTATAGTCTTCACTTCCTTCTTCAACCATATAAACAAATGGAGGAATATCTTGGACAGTAAGGTTTCTACTTTTCAGTAAATCCCTTATTTCTTTGTTAGGAGAAGAAGATACATGAAATTTCTTAACTTCTTTGATTCCTATGTCGACATAATCAGTGGTGTAGAACCAACCTCTCCAGAACCAATCTAAATCAACTGCAGAGGCATCTTCCATGGTGCGGAAAAAATCTTCAGGTGTTGGGTGTTTGAACATCCAACGTTTTGAATAAGTTTCGAAAGCATGATCAAAAAGATCATGTCCCATTACTGTTTCGCGCAGTATATTAAGAGCGGTTGCAGGTTTGCTGTAGGCATTTGGTCCTAACTGGTAAACGTTTTCAGGGTTAGACATTATTGGGGCAATAAATGATTGGTCTCCAGACATATAAGGAACAATCTGTTTTGGCCATCCACTTCTAGAGGGGTATTTAGTGTTAGGAGCAATTGCTTCTGGAAATTCTTCTCCGAATTTTTGTTCAGCTAAAAACTGAACAAAGGTGTTGATACCTTCATCCATCCATCCCCATTGACGCTCGTCTGAATTTACAATCATAGGGAAAAAGTTATGACCAACTTCATGAATTATCACACTGATCATTCCAAATTTCTCTCTATCTGAATAGGTGCCATCTTCTTTTGGGCGACCATAGTTCCAGCATATCATAGGATACTCCATTCCTTGATTGTGAGCATGCACTGAAATGGCTTTACTATAGGGGTATTCAAATGTGAATCTTGAATATGTTTTTAAGGTACTTGCAACAGCCTTTGTAGAATATTCTTCCCATAAAGGGTTTCCTTCCTTAGGATACATGGATATTGCCATTACATTTTGGCTTCCAACTTTCACCGCCATGGCATCGTAAATAAATTTTCTAGAAGTCGCAAATGCAAAATCTCTTACATTTTGCGCTTTTAGTCTCCACGTTTTTTTCTTGTTTGAGAAGTTTTTCTCAGCAGCTTCAGCTTCCTCCTGAGATACAATAATAACTGGTTTGTCAAATGTTTTCGTTGCCAAATCCCATCGCTTAAGCATTTCTTTTGAATATACTTCAGCACGGTTTTGCAATTCTCCAGTACCATCTAAAATATGGTCAGCTGGAACCGTAATGTTTACCTCATAGTTACCAAAAGGGAGTGCGAATTCACCATTTCCCCAAAATTGATGATTCTGCCATCCTTCAACATCATTGTAAACAGCCATTCTTGGAAAGAATTGGGCAATGACATAGGCACGGTTCCCGTCTTTAGGGAAGAACTCATAACCTGAGCGTGCGCGATCAGTCAAGTGGTTGTTGATGTTATACCACCATTTAATGGAGAATGATAATTTTTCACCAGACTTTAGAGGTTGAGGTAAATCAATTCTCATCATGGTTTGATTAATGGTATAATCCATACTAGCACCTTTGGCATCTTTTACGTGTTCGATGTTAAAACCGCCATCAAAGGGTTCTGAAAGAAAGGTGTTAGTGAACTGATTGGGTTGAAATGCAGGTTGCGCATAGGTGGGGTTACGCAGCGGAGATGGTGAGTTTTTTTCCCTTACATTTTGATCAAGCTGAACCCATAAATATTCCAAATTATCTGGAGAATTATTGTGATATGTAATGGTTTCTAATCCGTAAAGCTTCATGTTTTTGT
Source organism: Imtechella halotolerans (assembly GCF_028743515.2). Taxonomy (GTDB): domain Bacteria; phylum Bacteroidota; class Bacteroidia; order Flavobacteriales; family Flavobacteriaceae; genus Imtechella; species Imtechella halotolerans. Next base: position 59,931 of record NZ_CP117969.2, read on the forward strand.
CATCCAGCTCAATATCCATTTTATAATCAGCTTGCTGTTGGTAGTAAGCCGGGCCTGGAGCTCCTGAGGCAGTGCGGAACATGTTAGGAGTTGCAAACTCATTATACATTTGTCTGAATTTGTTTTGATTAACATGTCCTGTTTCTCGTTCTTTAGCGGGCTCTTCCTGAGCATACAACATGGTAGCTGATATGGCCAGAAGGGAGCAAAAGACTTGCTTGATGAATTTCATAAGTGTAATAATTGTTTTTTAGGGTGTGAAAATTATTAATTTTTTTGGTTATGAGATGATTACTGATCATAATTTTAACATATCCGTATTCTTATCTTTCATTAATAAGAAGCTTTTTTTGCGATTATTAATGTTAAAATGGATAATGTTTTGTTGTTCCTGAAAAAGATCATAAAGTATATTTGATTCAACCTTGATGCTTTTTAGTGAAGACAATGGTGTGTTTTTTATTTCAATATACGTTTTAACCACATCGTTTTCGTATTCTTTTCCGAGAAAGTGTAGTTCTTGTTTCTTTCCATTTATGTGTATAGTAAAACGTGTGTTTAAATACCTTTCGACATAATAATTGCTGTTTTTTGCTTCTTGTGGTGTCCCAAGGTCCAGAGTTACTCCATAACGTTCTTTAAGTACATTTTCAAAGTCATCAATAAATATTCTGGAAGTAATTTGTAGCGATTCTTCTTTGTTAGAATAATTTATCTGGGTTACACTTACATAGAATTTATGGTATGCAGTTGCTGAAATCAGGAATAGTGCCAGTGTAATTCCTAAGGTGTTTTTAAATATACTACTCATGTGTTTATTAAATCAAGGCAAGGTAATCAAAAAGTATTTCACACTCATCATAGTTCCTATTTCCCTACTTCTAAGAAGGTTTAATGTTGCTCTTATATAAGGGGTAATTTCTCTATTGTTATTACAAGGTATTTCCTTTAAAGAATGAGTACGAAAAAGTAAATTAGGAGATGTTAGTTAGAAAATAATGCATTGAATTGTTCGCTTTGCTTTACTAGAAACTCAATTAGGAAAAATTCATTATTTTTCTTTAATAGGTCTTGAGAAGGTAGTTTTTCGTCACAATAAAAAAGGTATGCATCTATTTTATCTTGTGGAATTTTTAAACCCTCAGTGAAAAAATAATCATCGTAAACATCACGTAATACCTCGCTTAACTTTATACGTTGATTAAATGGAATCTCTTGTTCCTGGTCTTTTTTACCTAAGGCCTTGGCTAATGCTTTAGCTATATTAGTAATATTAAGACCGTATTGCATTCCTAGTTCACTATTTGAAAGAGCTTTGTTTTCAATTTTCGTAGAATAGTCTGAAGCATAAAATTCTTTTTTGAATTCTTCATTTTTGAGTTCAAGGAATTTTTCGCTATCTGAGCTTACCACAACTTCATCAAGTTCGGTGATTTTCTCTTTGACTTCAACAATAAGTCTGTTTTTTCGTAATATCTCTTCCGTTATTTCAACAGTTCTTAATTGATAATTAATTCCTGAAAACGCGATTCGATCATGCAGTTGCACTAGGATTTCAAATTCTCCTTCAGAATTGGTTATGGTTGCTTTGTTTGCCGTTGCATTTATGACGTTTAGATCAGAAACATTAAGGTCATTGTACAACACCTTACCACGAAGCAGGACGCGCTCTTGTGCAAGTAATAGAGTAGGGATTCCAATAAGGAATAGGCATAAAATTAGGATGTTTTTTTTCATAGTTTTTAAAAAATGATCGAATAGCTAACCGAAAGTAATTAAAAGATTTTATGTTATTAAAAATAAAGACATCTATTAAATAAAATACAGTTTAAAAGGTAAACTTACGTTAAAAGCATTATGCTTATTAAATTTACAAAAAATATAGTCATGAAAAAACTTCTGATAGCAAGTACTTCTACCATACACGGAGGGAGTTATTTATCATATCTGTCTAATGAATTGGACGAATTCTTTGAAAAAGTAGAAACTGTATTGTTTGTTCCTTTTGCTCGGCCAGGAGGGATTACACATGACGCGTATACAGAAATAGCCCGGAAAGGTTTTAGCTCTTTAGGGAAAAACGTGGTTGGTTTGCATGAATTTAGGGATGTTTCAAAGGCAATTGAGGAGGCTGAGGCAATTTTTGTTGGTGGCGGAAATACTTTTTTGTTGGTTTCGCAATTGTATAAGAATGAGGTAATGACTCCTTTAAGGTCTGCAGTATTGTCTGGCACTCCTTATTTGGGAAGTAGTGCTGGTAGTAATATTACAGGGTTAACAATGCAAACAACCAATGATATGCCCATTATTTATCCGCCAAGTTTTAAGACTTTGGGCCTTGTACCTTTTAATCTAAATCCTCATTATCTTGATCCGGATGACCAAAGTACACATATGGGCGAAACTAGAGAAACTCGAATTCGGGAGTTTCATCAATTTAATAATCAGCCGGTTGTGGGGCTTCGTGAAGGCAGTTGGTTACGTGTAGCTGGAGATGAAATTGTTTTGAAAGGAAAATTGTCGGCACGTATCTTCGAACAGGGGAAAGATCCATATGAATTGTCATCAGGGAATCTGTTGGAATTTTGATGCAATAAAAAAACCGATTCAATTTGAATCGGTTTTTGCTCTTTGGAGCGGGAGACGAGGTTCGAACTCGCGACATTCAGCTTGGAAGGCTGACGCTCTACCAACTGAGCTACTCCCGCAATTCTTCGGCAAATATATAGCAACAATTTTATTCAAACCAAATATTTATTACAATTTTTTAAAGAAATGATAGCCTAATATTTCGAAGCCCTCATTGTAGTAGAACTTGTGAGAAGGGTAGTTTTGCACATAAGTATTTAATTCACAGGAAGTACATCCTTTTTCTTTAGCGTATTGGTATACCCAATTAAAAAGTTGTTTTCCTATTCCATTATTTCGGTAGGAGCTTTCAATAAATACATGGTCGGGTTCACAACTTCGTCCAGCATAGTGCCGAGTCATAAACCAAAGCCCACAACATCCGATTAGAACATCGTCCGAATAAACACCAACGCACTCATAGTTTTGATTAGTCATTTCAGTGAAGCGTTCTAGTAGGATTTCGTCGCTATGTTTTTGATTTGTAAGTTGTTGTACAAGTGGTATAATTACCTCTATTTTTTCTTTTGGAATGATAGAAAAAGAGACTTTCATTTTTTTGAATTTATTTGTAAAATTAATGTTATTTTTAGCTAATTAATACATGAAGTATGCAAGTAGATACCATCCAAATTAAATTTATAACGCCAGCAGAAACCTATGTTGTGCGTCATCCTGTATTACGTGTTGGAAAGCCAGTTGAATCTTGTAAATTAGAAGGGGATGAAGATCCTACAACCTTTCATCTAGGTGCCTATATGGATGGCCAACTTGTTGGAGTTGTTTCAATGTTGATTCAAGAATATAGCGGACAATCACATCAAAAATCATATCAGTTGCGAGGAATGGCTGTGTTGGCTAGTAAGCAAGGAAGAGGGATTGGGGCCCAGTTAATTGCGGCAGCTGAAGAAGAAGTTACAAACCGAGGAGGTGATTTTATATGGATGAATGCAAGGCTAAAGGCTGTGAATTTTTATACAAGCTTGGGGTATACAATTGATAGTCCATTGTTTGAAATTGAAAAAATCGGACCCCATTATGTGATGGTAAAGGAGCTTTCCTAGCCTATAACATTTAATTTTATTAAAAAGAAGTTCTGATGGTTAGATGGAGATCTCTAGTAGTAGTTATAGTTCTACTCGGGAGTCAATATGTAATGAGTCAACATAAGTATTCATTAGATGAGCTTACTGGTAAGGCGGATGTGCCCTTGTATGGTAAAAACATACAATTACGAAAACAGGCATATGACGCTTTTGTTAAAATGAGAGCTGCGGCATCCAAGGATGGAATAGCAATTCAAATAGTTTCATCCTACAGGGGATATGCTCGTCAAAAGGCTATTTGGGAACGTAAGTATGCTAACTTTCGTAAGCAGGGATTTTCACCAGAGGAAACCGTTTATAAAATAATGGAGTATTCCACTATTCCTGGGACTTCAAGACATCACTGGGGTACGGATATTGATATTATCGATGCCAACCAACCCTATAAAGGTGATCCTTTGGAATCAGATAAGTTTCATGGTGATGGACCTTTTTGTGCTTTAAAAGAATGGATGGATCTCCATGCTAATACCTTTGGTTTTTATTTAGTGTACACGGATAATGATAAAAGGACGGGGTTTTATTATGAACCATGGCATTATACGTATTTGCCACTTTCAGAGGGCATGCTTAATGAGGTTGAAAACCTTCCTCTTTCTGAGGTTTTTCAAGTGGAAGGCCTTTCAGGTAAGGAGGTCTTTAATGAAGATTTTATGCGAAAGTATATGGATACCTTCATCCTTGGAATTAATTCCAAACTTTTGAAAAGAGACGAATTTTAGAAATATAAAATCTCACTAAAAAGTGAAAGAAACAAGGTTTTTATAACCGCAATTTATGTCTTATTACCCTGCTCTTGCGGTAATTTGTTGTTATCTTTGATACTTAAAAAATAAGTAATGAACAAGAAAGTTTTATTGATGATTTTGGATGGTTGGGGTAAATCTCCAGATCCAAATGTATCTGCAATAGCTCAAGCTAATACGCCTTTTATCGATGGATTGTATACAAAGTTTCCAAATGCGAATTTACTTACTGATGGAATGAATGTTGGATTGCCAGAGGGGCAAATGGGGAATAGTGAAGTTGGGCATATGAATTTAGGGGCTGGTCGTATCGTATATCAGGATCTTGCTAAAATTAATTTAGCTGTTCAAAATAATACGCTCAAGGATGAGCAGGTGTTGCAGCAGGCCTTTTCATACGCGAAGGAAAATGATAAGCCGATACATTTTCTTGGGTTGTTAAGTGATGGGGGGGTTCATTCTCATATAAATCATTTAAAGGGATTGATAGATGCTGCCAATGATTTTGGGTTGAAAAAAATATTTGTACATGCTTTTACTGATGGTCGAGATGTGGATCCTAAAAGCGGAATAGGTTTTATTAAAGACCTTCAGGATTACCTAAGCCAAGGAAATGCAAAACTTGCTTCCGTCATAGGTCGCTACTATGCAATGGATAGGGATAAACGATGGGAGCGTGTAAAGCTGGCTTATGATCTTTTAGTCAATGGCGAAGGAATAGCTACAGAGGATGTTGTAGAGGTGGTTGAGAAAAGTTATGCTGATGGAATTACTGACGAGTTTATAAGACCAATTGTTGCCGTAGATACGAACCAAAATCCCTTAGCTACTATTTCCAATGATGATGTAGTGTTAATGTTCAATTTTCGTACGGATAGAGGTAGACAGCTCACAGAGGTACTTTCACAACATGATTTCCATGAGCAAAATATGCACAAACTGAATTTATACTATGTCACTATGACTAATTACGATGATTCATTTGCAGGGGTGAAGGTAATTTATGACAAGGATAATATTGAACAGACCTTGGGCGAGGTGTTGTCTGTTGCAGGGAAAAAGCAAATTCGTATTGCAGAGACTGAAAAGTATCCACATGTTACATTCTTCTTTAATGGAGGTAGAGAAGTTCCTTTTGATGGTGAACAACGCATACTTTGTCCTTCTCCTAAAGTGGCAACCTATGATCTTATGCCTGAAATGAGTGCCTATGATATACGAGATGCTATCATTCCTGAATTGAAAAAGGGAGAGGCTGATTTTGTGTGTCTTAATTTTGCTAATCCTGATATGGTAGGACATACAGGCGACATGAAAGCTGCAATCAAAGCGTGCGAAGTGGTGGATTCTTGTGCTAATGATGTGGTTAATGTGGCATTGGAAAATGGGTATACTACAATAATAATTGCCGATCATGGGAATTGTGATACAATGGTTAATCCCGATGGTAGCCCTAATACTGCTCATACAACAAATCCAGTGCCTGTGATTTTAGTAGACAACGAGCTTCATCAAATCAATGACGGTATACTGGGGGATATAGCTCCAACAGTTTTAAAATTGATAGGAATTCCTCAGCCTGCAGTAATGACACAAAAATCGTTGATTTAAAAGATTGCAAGACGCTTGAAATTTTTTGGCTATCAAAAAAAGCAGGCGTCTGTATCTTTGCTATATTTGTACCATGTTTCAAGCCATATTTTTATTTATTAGCGGACCAGAGATTATGTTCATCCTATTTATAGTGGTGATGGTTTTTGGTGCTGATAAAATCCCAGAAATTGCAAAAGGTTTAGGGAAAGGGATGCGTCAACTGCGTGATGCGACTAATGAAATTAAGCACGAAATTCAAAAAAGTGCGGAGAGTAATGGTTTAGACACCAGTATTGCCAAAGATGTCACTAATGAAATCAATAAGGTGAAAGAAGAGATAGATGAGGCAACCGGACCAATCAAACGTCAATTTTAATGCTGGAGTGGATTCAAGTACTAGATCAGAAAGGGATTATTTACCTAAATAATTTAGGCACGCCTGCTCAAGATATTTTTTGGAGTAATGCGACCAAGATTACATTATGGATTCCTCTATACATTTATTTTGGCTATCTTATATTTAAGTTTTATTCCAAAAGCGAGGCGGTAAGGATAGCGAATACGATTTTCTTAGCTCTTGCTACAACACTCCTGTTTACCGATGTTACCAAAGAATTTGTAGTGCGTGATCGCCCTATTAATGACGTAACTATAGGAGGTATGTTACGTTTGATAATTCAGCCAACCGACTATAGTTTTTTTTCAGGGCATGCATGTAATGGTTTTACCATTGCTACTTTAATGTATCTGTTTTTGAGGACTAAAACTAAATACGCTTGGATGGTTTTTCTTTGGGCTATATTATTTAGTTACAGTCGTTTGTATTTAGGGGTTCATTATCCTTCAGATGTGTTGGTCGGTGCTGTGGTAGGCGTAGTTATTGCCTATGGATTTTATAGGCTGCACGACATATATATAGAATATATGAAGGGGAAATAATTATTTCACTCTGCAAATCGTAAGTCCGTCTCTAATAGGGAGCAACACTGTTTCAACCCTTGGATCATCTTTTAACTTTTGATTGTAGGCTAGTAATGCCACGGTGCTCTTGTCTGATTTTTTAACGGGCTCAACTACTTTTCCACTCCATAATACATTATCAGAAAGGATGATTCCACCTGGATTCATCTTTTCAATAATAAGATCAAAATAATAGGTGTAGTTCTGCTTATCGGCATCAATAAAGACTAAATCAAAATTAGTCTTTAGGGTGGGTATGATTTTTAAAGCATCTCCTGTATGTTGTATAATCTGTTGGCCAAAACCACTTTTGTCGAAATAGCGTCTTTGCATGTCGCTTAATTCTTCATTTATATCTATAGTATGTAATATTCCATCTTGATGTAAACCTTCTGCCAAACAAATGGCCGAATAACCAGTATAGGTTCCAATCTCTAAAATGGTTTTTGGAGAAATTAGCTTCGAAAGTATACTTAAAACACGTCCCTGAAAGTGACCACTGAGCATTCTTGGGCTTAGTACTTTAAGATGTGTTTCTCTGGAGAGTTCCTGCAGTACTAAAGGTTCGTTTTCTGAGTGATCCGCTACGTATTTTTCCAAAATATCCGATAGAAAATGCATGTTGCTATTTTTTTTCAAAGGTAACGAAATTGTAGAAATTCCAATTTGAACATCATTTTTGCAGTGAAAAAACTAAAGATAAACTGTATTTTTGAGCAAAATTGATTCCATATGAATTTTCAAAATACACTTAGTTACGCACAACAGCTTGATAGAGAGGATACATTAGCTCCCTATAAAAGTGAATTTCATTTTCCACAGCACCAAGGGTCAGATGTGATTTATTTTACTGGAAATTCTCTAGGATTACAACCCAAGCGCACTCAGCAATACATAGATGGAATTATGAATGATTGGAAGTCCTTAGCAGTTGAAGGGCATTTCTATGCCGAAAAACCATGGTGGGATTATCATGAGCGGTTGGCTAGACCTTTAGCTAAGGTAGTAGGTGCCTTGCCTCAAGAGGTAAGTGTCATGAATACTTTAACGGTAAATCTTCATTTGTTGATGGTATCTTTCTATCGTCCTACCAAGGAACGTTTTAAAATCATTTGTGAAGAAAAAGCGTTTCCATCTGATCAATATATGTTGTCAAGTCAGGTTCGTTTTCATGGTTTTTCACCAGAAGATGCAATTATAGAGGTTAAAAAACGAAAAGGTGAGCATTATTGGCGTACAGAAGATATTCTTGAGGTAATAGAGGCAAATAAAGAGGAATTGGCTTTAGTATTGATGGGTGGGGTTAATTATTATAATGGACAAGTCTTTGATATGAAAACCATCACAGATGCAGGACATAAAGCTGGTGCTTTGGTAGGTTGGGATTTGGCACATGGTGCGGGTAATATTGAGATGCAGCTTCACGATTGGGGTGTTGATTTTGCAGCTTGGTGTAGTTATAAATACATGAATAGTGGTCCAGGGAACTTGTCAGGACTCTTTGTTCATGAGAAGCATTTAGGTAAAAAGGATATCCCTCGATTTGAAGGATGGTGGGGACATAATAAACAACGTCGTTTCTTGATGGAGCCTGAATTTGATCCTATGCCCACGGCAGATGCTTGGCAGCTTAGCAATCCTCCTGTGATTGCAATGGCTCCTTATTTGGCATCTTTGGAGTTATTTGAAGAAGTAGGAATGAGGGCACTTATTGCTAAGAGAGACACTCTAACTTCTTATCTCGAATTTGTTTTACAAGAAATTGATAAAGAAGTGGAAAGTAATTTTGAAGTAATTACACCTAAACAGGATAGAGCCTGTCAGTTGTCAGTGTTGTTACATGGAGAAGGGAGGAACCTTTTCAATTTCCTGATGCATAATGGGGTGATTACTGATTGGAGAGAACCAAATGTGATCCGATTAGCACCTGCTCCATTTTATTGTTCATTTGAGGATATGTATCGATTTGGTCAATTGTTAAAGAAAGGAATTCTGTCCAAATAGTATCCCGGAATAGATTACTTAAATTATTCTTTTTAGGCTCTTGCCTGTCTATTTTTGTTATTTTTGCCACTTATCTTTAAAAGTCTGTGAAAAGGGACTTTTCAAACCTTGCATATGCAAACATCCAAAAAAATTGCTGTAGTTGGTAGTGGGCTAGTTGGTTCACTTTTGGCTATTTATCTAAGACATAGAGGTCATGCTGTAGACGTGTTCGATCGTAGACCTGATATACGTGAAGTTGAATTTTCAGGTCGTTCTATCAACCTGGCCATGTCTTTTCGTGGATGGAAAACGTTGGAAGAAGCGGGTATTGATGAGGCTATTCGAAAAATAGCTATTCCTATGAATAAAAGAGCTATTCATGTGGTTGATAAGGAAGTTTATTTTCAACCGTATGGTAGGGATGGTGAAGCGATTTATTCTATTTCAAGAGGGCTACTTAATAAAAAAATGATTGATTTAGCTGAGGAAGCTGGAGTAAATTTTATTTTCGAATCAAAAGTCTGGGATGTTTCGTTATCCGAAGCGATCATTTATACTGGGGATACAGAAAAGAGTCCTTGGGAAGCTCATAAATATGATATTGTGTTTGGTGCAGACGGAGCCTTTTCGCGCGTAAGACATAAAATGCAGCGGAGTAGTATGTTTAACTATTCCCAAGAATTTTTGGAAGTTGGGTATAAGGAACTCAGTATACCAGCCAATGCAGATGGATCACATAAATTGGATAAAAATTCATTACATATATGGCCTAGAGGTAATTTTATGTTTATTGCATTGCCTAATTTGGATGGCAGTTTTACATGTACACTTTTTTTACCACATGAAGGGGATAATTCATTTGCAGCCTTAACTGATGAGGATAAGGTGAAGGATTTCTTTGAAGTTTATTTTCCTACGATAAATGATGAAATTCCTAATCTCATTCGTGATTTCTTTAAAAACCCTACCAGTGCACTTGTAACTACCAAATGCTACCCTTGGGTACATGGTAATACTGTGGCGCTTATTGGGGATTCTGCTCATGCAATAGTACCATTTTATGGACAGGGAATGAATGCTGGTTTTGAAGATATAACAACCCTAAATCACCTGATGAATGTGCATGGAGATGATTGGGGGACTATATTTCAGGAATATCAAAAGGAACGCAAGCCAAATGCCGATGCAATAGCGGAGTTAAGTTACCGTAATTTTATGGAAATGAGTAGCAAAACTGCTAGTGTTGATTTTCAATTGCGTAAAAAGATTGAAGCTTGGTTTTCGTCTAAACATCCAGAGTTATGGTTGCCTTTATATAGTAGGGTTACATTTTCAAATGATTCCTATGCTGAAGCTCTAGCTATGGGGGATATGCAGGCTACAATTATGGATAAAGTTATGCAGTTGGAAGGGATTCATATGGATTGGAATTCTGAAAGAGTTGAGTCATTTATAATAGAAGAGTTAAAAAAGTAACATTGGTATGAAACAATATACACGTGAGTTTGCCTACAATCTTAAGCTGGCATATCCAGTTATTCTGGGAATGTTAGGGCATACTTTTGTGGCATTTGCTGACAATATTATGGTTGGTCAGTTAGGAACAGCTGAATTGGCGGCTGTATCTCTAGGGAATAGCTTTATTTTTATTGCGATGTCATTAGGAATTGGATTCTCCACAGCAATTACACCATTAGTAGCTGAGGCAGATGCTGCTGGTGATGTCGTAAAGGGACGTTCTGCCATTAAACATGGACTATTATCATGTACAGTCTTAGGAATATTACTTTTTTTGTCCATATTACTGGCTAAACCTTTAATGCACATTATGCAGCAACCACAGGAAGTCGTTGCTTTGGCTTTACCTTATTTAGATTTGGTTGCTTTCTCTTTGATTCCTTTGGTGATGTTTCAGGCGTTTAAGCAATCCTCTGATGGACTTTCTGAAACTAAATATCCCATGTATGCTACTTTACTAGCTAATGTGGTTAATATTACTCTAAATTATTTGTTGATATTCGGTAAGTTTGGATTTCCTCAACTTGGAATTATTGGAGCTGCAATAGGTACGCTTGTTTCACGTTTTATCATGGTATGGTACCTTTGGTGGCTATTGTCAAGAAAGACCAAGACAAAGAATTATGTTACAAATTTTCAGTGGAAGTCAATCAGCAAGAAAATGTTGAAGAAGATTGCTGGATTAGGATTCCCTTCTTCCATGCAAATGTTTTTTGAAGTAGCTATTTTCACAGCGGCTGTATGGATGAGTGGTGTACTTGGTAAAAACCCTCAAGCTGCCAATCAAATTGCCTTAAATCTTGCCAGTATGACGTTTATGGTTGCCTCTGGTTTAAGTGTAGCCTCCATGATACGAATAGGAAATCAGAAAGGACTTAAGAATTTTGTCGAGCTAAGACGTATTGCGTTTTCAATCTTCTTTTTAACTTTACTATTAGAGGTTGTATTCGCACTTTTCTTTTTAACATTTAGACATTGGCTTCCTACCATTTATCTGGACGTCGATGATGTAGCTAATAAAATAGATAATTTCGAAGTGATTGGGATAGCTGCCAAGTTATTGCTTATGGCAGCAATTTTTCAAATTTCAGATGGAATACAGGTAGTCGTATTGGGAGCATTACGTGGATTACAAGATGTTAAGATACCTACTATTATTACTTTTATAGCTTATTGGGGAGTAGGGTTTCCTATATCCTATTATTTAGGGCTAAAAACAAGTTTTGCAAGTATGGGTATTTGGATGGGACTATTAGTAGGTCTTACCGTAGCAGCTATATTTTTGTATATTCGTTTTAATCATTTGACAAAAAAGTTAATACTAACGCACTTACAAAAGAGTTAATTTAAAATATAATCCTATAGTAATGGAACTACCAAAATTTCTTTTAGGTGATAATACAGATTTTCCAGATGCAATCTTTGTAATCCATACAGAGTTTCCTAGATTTATTATCAATTTGGCCACTGATGAGGTTGAATGGTTGGAAGATTTTGATGCAGAAGATGAAAGAGAGTTAGAGGCTGAGGCTGAAAACCTTATTCAGCAAGCTACCGATTTTTATGATAGAGAAATAACAAGATACGACCAAGAATAGACCTATGGTTGAGCAGTTAATAGAGTGGGATAAGTCTGTTTTCTTATTTCTAAATGGATTAGGGAGCGAAAAGTGGGACGGATTATGGCTTGTAATTACTAATAAATTTGCCTCCATACCACTTTATGTATTTTTACTCTATTTAAGTATTAAGGTCTATGGGTTGAAAAAGACGGTATATATTCTTTTATCTGTCGCTCTTATGATAACCATAACAGATCAATTGGCCAATATATTTAAATACGGTTTTGAAAGACTACGTCCATGTCACGATCCTAGCTTACAGGAACATATGCGTATTGTGATATGTGGAGGTAAATTTGGTTATTTTTCAGCTCATGCAGCAAGCTCATTTGCCTTAATGACCTTTTTTAGTCTTTTACTCAGTAAAAAGTATCCATTAATTTCACTTTTATTGCTGATATGGGCTGTTTCAGTTAGTTATAGCAGAATATATTTAGGTGTACACTTTCCATTAGATGTTATAACTGGAATGAGTTTAGGGATGCTAATTGGATGGGGTGTGAATGTTTTATTTAGTCTTTTAATCCTTCGACGTCCTTAGTTTTTAGGAAGTATTTCTTTGTTAAAAGGGTTAAGAAAAATTAGTAAAAATATCAATCCAAATGCGAGTTCATACACTTCCCATTTTCTACTCGATGGAATTAATGTTACCAGAACAGTAGTTGCTAAAAATGCAATGGTATGATGCCATTGTACCACTGGCACTGCAAATTTATTTACTAAATTTCTTACCCATTCTGATTTCCTATAAATAAGGGGTATAATGATAAGGTAAACAACCATTACAACCATAAGAAGTTGGCTGAATATAAGTTTATTTATCTTGGTGTCTCCTACTACTAGGTTGTGTAGGTTGGTTTCATTTTGGGCATTGTTTTTAAGGAAAAACTCACTAGATTCTATATTAAAAATACGTTGTCCCCAAGATATTTCTTCTCCCGCTCCAAATAAAAATAGAAGTGCAAATCCGAGTGTTCCAAGTTTCCAAAACCATGATTTATTTTTGCTAGTTGTGAAAAATCGGTAGAAGCATAAGATACTGATGCAAACAAGTAATATGGCTGTACTGTATTCGACAGCCCCATCTTCCTGAGCTATTTTTGTATCAAAGTATGTAACATCTGAATAGCCAAAAAATAAACTAATTAGTAGCACAATAGCTAGAAATAAAAAGCCTCTTTTTTCGGTGTGAGTAATGGATTTCATGGGCGTTTTTTTAGTATATACACGTTAGCAGCTAACCTATCCTTGTATTTTTTTTGGTTTGGTCTAGCTGATATATTATGGTCAAAAGTAGTTATTTTTTTTAAAGTAAATGCTTGCTTATAGTGAGTTTCGAAATCAGTTGATAAAGAAGGTCTTACTAGTACTCCGAAGGGTGATCGATTGAGTTCTTGTAGATGCTTGGCTGTAAGTGTTGGGGCAGTTCTGCCAAAATTCCAAAGAATTTCAGGAGCAATTTCACCATAGGAATAGGTGGGAAAATTTGATGGAAAAACTTCGGAAGAGGCTTTTTCATATGCTGGATTATTGTAAAGAATTTTAAATAAAGGCATACCAAATACGATGAGGCTAGTCAGAAATAGTATTGAAGTATAAAATACTTTCTGTAGTAGTTTGTGCTTAAGATACCTCCACATCAGAGTAGCACAGATTATGCTGCTAATAACAAGAAAACTACTCCATAGCCATGGAGTAGAAGATATCATAAGGTTGTTATAGAGTAAACCAATAGGAATGGTATATCCAATAATTATTAGAATGATTGTATGTAAATATATAGGCCATGATTCATTTTTTCTGAGTTCCTTGAAATGCTTTGCCAGGTACTCAATATAAAGGGCTATTGTGAGTGCTAAAGGTATGAGAACAGGAAGCAGGTACCTTACTTTTTTTTCCGGGACAATGGAAAGTAGTACTAGGCTGGTTACTGTCCAAATCCATGAAAATGTATAAAGTTTTTTGTTAGAGACTCTCTTTATTAGATAAGGATAAATAAGACTTACTAGGGCTGGGATGGTCCATAGACCGGTTTGTGTAAAAAAATTCCAGTAATAATAAAATGGTTTTACATTATAATTAGTCCAATTACCTGTCTCCTTTAGTGCAATTAATTCAAAGGTATTTGAATCCTTTAGACGAATATAGACATACCACCATCCACCAATTAAAATCCCTGCGCCAAGTAAAGAAATAAACCAAATTACTTTTTTTTTCCATGCCTTGGAATGATACACAATAAGGTAGCTTATCACAAAAGGTAAGAGAATAGAATACAGAGGAATCACGCTTTTACTAAGAATTGCAAATCCAATACCTAGTGAGGCTAAAATCAGGTTTTTAAAAGAAAGTATATTTTTTTTAAGTGATTTAAAAATGACGTAGACAGCAAATAGCATACACCCAATATGGTATATATCTGAAGGAGCTTCTTTTTGAATTGTTATAAAATACAAGGAAGTAGCAAGAATAGCAGCAGACCAAAAGCTTACGGTCTTATTTTGAGAACTTAGAAGGCTAAATTTGTACCAGAAAATTATGGTAAAAACCCCCATTAGGGCCGTTGGGAGTCGTAATGCCCAAACATTTGTGATGCCAAATATCCCTCCAAAAATGGCCCCAATCCATGAGGGGAAAGGCGGCTTTTCATACCTAGCTTCACCATTCATTGTAGTGAGAAGCCAATGATTTTCAGTAATCATTTCACGAGAGGTTATAAAATTTCGAGCTTCCATAATACTCACCGGGATTGTTTCTGGATGGATCCATAAAAGGATAAAGGTGAGGGAGGCTAAAATTAGTATAACTCTCTTAGTGTCATTCATAATATACAGTCCACTTTTTAAAAGTCTTTTTGTAGGGAAGGTTTTCAGTTAAAAAGGAGAGTTCTTCAGGAATTCCTCTTTTGGTTTTTACTACAATTATTCTTTTTGTATTGGAATAATTAGTTTTCAATCGATCTATATCTTCTTGAAGAGTTAAATCAAATAAATGAGTCTTATATGTTTCATCTTTTTGAAACTGAACCTCACGCTGAGTAAGATTGTGTCCGTTATTAAGGGTTACTATCTTTTGATTCGTATAAAATTGTAACGAAGGTAGTAAATCATTGAAAATGTACAATTGGTGTCCTTTATCAATGGAGTTTATAAAGTTAGCAATAGGCTTCATGCTATTGCTTGTTTCTTCATTTTTTGATAATACTGATGGTGCTATTATGAGTAATGTAATGGCAATTCCAAGGGTGGTTAAAACTCCCCGATATACCAATTCTTTTGTTTTGGAAAAATAGATTGATATACCAAATACGACTAGGTAAATAATCGGCACCCATAAAGGAATGCTTATTAGGGAAGGGAAAAAAGGTAGAACAATGAAAGCGACCCCAATAAGACTTCCATAAATGATGCTAACTTTATTGAAAACTTCTAGTTGTTTATCGGTAGCTTCCGTAAATATGGAGGCACCTAATATAGCAAGCAAAGGAAAACATGGAAGTATGTAGAAGATTAATTTTGTTTTGAATATTGAAAATAAGAGAATAATTGCTAGGGTTGCAATAATTAAAATAGATTTTTCATTTCTTTTTGCGATGGATGCTTTAAATTTTTTACCTGTCAAATAGCCTATAAAAGGCAGCCAAGGTAATGCTACCAGTGGCATTAGTACAAGGTAGAACCAAAATGGTTTGCCCCTATTGAATGCATTCTTTGAAACAACTCTCTGCACAAGTTGGTCTTTAATAAAGTAATCCAGAATTTTTGGATTTTCCATTATGATTTTTACATACCAAATGGAAGTTAACCCAAAGAATATCAGTAGTCCAATTATATGATAACCATTGAATGTTGGCTTTTCTTTTTTTATCAGTTTCCATGAACCAATAAACAACAAGACGGGTAAAAGAACTAAAGGTCCTTTGGTTAAAAAACCCATGGCTATAGCACCATAAAATAGGAAGGTATAGTAAGGGTGTTTTGATTTAGCCTGTAGCCATGAGTAAATTGATAACAGAACCCAGGTGGTAAGATAGCTGTCTGTAGTAAGGTTCTTACTTGCCATAATTGCAATAGGGGAAGAGGCGTATAAGAGAGCAGCAATTAATGCTGTTTTTTTTATGGGAAACAGCCTAAAGGCAATAAGATATACCAGTATTATCTGTATTAGAAAGGATATTTGTAAAAAAAATCGGGCTCCAAACTCATTAACGCCAAACAATTGATATCCAATAGTTGTGATTTGATAGGTAAATGGAGGTTTGTGATAATGGTAAATACCAAGAAGTGTGGGATGTGCTAGTGTATTATTCTCGAACATCTCCTTAGATATTTCCGCGTAACGAGCTTCACTAGTTTCAGTTAATCCCCAAAGATGATTATTGATTAACAAAAGTCCTAAAAAACAGAGTGCTGCAATATAAAGTTTAAGCTTCATTTTTTTTCAAAATCATTAAGTTCCTAGTATATACAATTCCTCCCATAATGTGTCCTGCAAAAAGTACTGGGTCTTTTCGAATTACAGCATAGACAAGAATTAATAGCGATCCAATTAGGCTTAACATCCAAAAACCAAATGGGAGCATGGATTCTTTTCGTTTTTCAGAATAAAACCATTGATAAACAAATCGTAACGTAAATATAGTTTGAGAAACGATCCCAAGCAATATGAGCCAAAAGGGAATAGCTTCGTTTTTAAAGAGATTTTCTATGTCGTACTGATTGTTGTTAAAATAGTACAAAACTATTAGCACTGGAAAAAGTATAATAAAGTATCTAAATACCTTAGGGAATTTTTTCCAATCTCCTTGAAGTTGAATATTTCTTATATAGATAAAATACGTGAGTGTTTGGCCGAACATTATTGCAAAATCATGACGTAAATACCCATATACAAATAATAAAAAGGAGGCTAAAAGGCTAAGTTGCCAAAAAAGGCGTGGAGTTAAAACTTGTTTGCTTCTTTCAGAAACTATCCATTGTACAATGAGCCTACTTGAAAATAGAAGCTGAGCTAAAAAACCTATTGAGAAAATTATCCAGTTGGACATTTAACTTTTTTTTGCTACCGTATAATTAATATACTTTTTTTTCATCCATAAGTAGGCAAAACAATCCGCCAGTGGTCCAAGTAATCGGTTCCATAGTCCAAATTTTGCTTGCCCGGCAATTCGAGGGAAATGTTGTACTGGTATCTGAATGATCTTCCCATTTTGAAGAAGAATCATTGCAGGTAAAAATCGGTGGAGACCTTTAAACATAGGAATGCGTTTTGCATACGCTGTCTTAATAACTTTTAATGGGCAACCCGTATCATCCATACCATCATTGGTAAATGCTCTTCGAATTCCATTAGCAATAAGGGAACTCATGTTTTTCACGAACGAATCTTTACGATTGGAACGCACGCCTGTAACAAGGTCGTAGTGTTCTATTTGTTCGAGTAGAAGATTAAAATCTTCGGGAGCTGTTTGTAAATCAGAATCAATGTAGCCAACCAATGGTGTGTCAGCATGGTCAAACCCAGCTTTAATTGCCGCACTTAAACCACAATTTTTTTCAAATTGAATATAATGGAAATGTGTATTTCGCTCACAAATAGTCTCAATGAAAGTTTGACTTTTGTCTTTAGAACCATCATTTACAAGGAGTACTTTTGTTTTTTTAGAAGCGATGGAAAGGTACTTTGTTAGTTCGCTTTCCAGACGTTCCATATTATCTTCTTCATTGTAAATAGGAACGATTATAGTGAATTGGTAGTCCATTTTTGGCAAATCAATTTAATGCAAATGTAGGTTTTTTTAACATTTTACTCTATAATTGGTTTATATAATTCTAATAATCGTTGTGCTGCGGCAAAGGGGGTTGTTTTGTTGAGTTCCAATGCTTCTAACTCGATAGGCATGTTTTTTTGTATTTCGGGATGTTCATAAAACGCTGCTTTTAAACGTTCTTCAATAGTTTGCCAAAGCCAGTATTTCTGTTGTTGAACTCTATTTTTGGTAAAAAAACCAGTCGAATTTTGTTGTTCTATAAACAGCCTAATAAGTTCCCAAATGACATCAATGCCTTTATTTTCAATTGCCGATGCAGTGAGTACCTTTGGGACCCAACCATTTTTTTTAGGTGGAAATAAATGAAGAGCTCTATTGAATTCTACCTTGGCTCTTTGGGTTGCTTCCAGGTTTTTCCCGTCTGCTTTATTAATAACTATGGCATCAGCCATCTCCATAATTCCACGTTTAATACCTTGTAGTTCATCTCCAGCACCAGCTAACTTTAGAAGCAGGAAAAAATCAACCATACTATGTACTGCGGTTTCGCTTTGACCTACTCCTACAGTTTCTATTAATATGGTATCAAAGCCAGCAGCTTCGCACAAAATAATGGTTTCTCTAGTTTTTCTAGCGACTCCTCCTAAGGAATCTCCAGCGGCTGAAGGCCGTATATAGGCATTTGGATTGTTGACCAAGGTTTCCATCCGGGTTTTATCACCTAATATACTTCCTTTACTCAGGCTGCTACTTGGATCTACAGCTAATACAGCTACTTTTTTTCCTAGAGAAGTTAGGTAGTTTCCAAATGATTCAATAAAAGTACTTTTTCCCACTCCTGGAACTCCTGTAATGCCAATACGAATTGAATTATTGGCGTAGGGAAGACATGAATTAATTACCTCTCTGGCAAGCTCCTGATGAGCAGGTAAGGTGCTCTCGACATAGGTAATGGCTCTACTTAAAAGCGTAATATCTCCTTTAATTATTCGTTCAGTGAGTGTTTTAGCTGATAGTTTTCTTTTCCTAAGTTGCTGAAATCTTGCAACAGCTTTGGGGTCAGTATTTTCCAAAGGAGATATTCCTTTTTTTTCGTGTAAAGCGCTTTTATGTGTATCTTTTAATGCCACTAGGTAGAATTATAGATTAAAAATAATACAAATTTTTGGGGCAACTTGCAACGAAGTCAAAAATGTGTCGTCTTTATAAGCGAACAACAATCGTAACCATTAGAAACAGCCGGCATGTTTCAAACCGACCTGATCAAAAAATGTAAACAAAACGACCGTAAAGCTCAAATGGAGTTGTACACGCAGTATTGTGATGCCATGTATTCTGTTGCCTTACGTTACGTAAAAAATGAAGATGATGCGGAAGATGTAGTTCAAGAAGCATTTATCAAGGCGTTTAGAAAATTAGATCAATATA
Source organism: Imtechella halotolerans (assembly GCF_028743515.2). Lineage (GTDB taxonomy): Bacteria > Bacteroidota > Bacteroidia > Flavobacteriales > Flavobacteriaceae > Imtechella > Imtechella halotolerans. Next base: position 79,288 of record NZ_CP117969.2, read on the forward strand.
GGGCCGAAGTGGCTTTTGGTGCATGGCTTAAGCGTATTGTCATTAATAAGAGTATTGATTTCTTAAAGACTAGAGAAGATGATTTGGTAGCTATGAATGAGAGTTATCTACGCATTTCATCGGAAGATGAGGATTGGTCTTTAGATGAAGGGATAGCCGCTCAAGAAGTGAAAAGGGTAATTGAACAATTGCCGGTAAAATATGGGAATGTGCTAAAACTATTTCTGATTGAGGGATATGATCATGCAGAAATTGCAGAAATTATGGATGTTACTGAAACAGTGTCACGTACACTTTTATTTCGAGGAAAAAACAAAGTAAAGGAAGTTTTAAAAAGCAGAAAAAATGTCACAAGATCTTAGAGAACTTTTTAGAAAGGAAGCTGAAAACTCTTCTGAATTGTCAATGAAGAAAGGGCATAAAGACCGATTTTATAAGCGATTAGAAAAGAACTTTCCATTTGAAACCAACAGGAGAAAGACCTCTTTAATTATTGTAAAAATAGCCGCTACCTGGGTCGTATTGTTTGGATTGGGAGCATTGGCCTATCATTTTTATACTAAAAATCCTCCTCCAATTGAAGTCGTAAATAGGGATGCTGAAAATTCATTACATAAGGAGAATTCAACTATTCAACTAGGAGACCTGTCTCCAGACTTGAAGAAAGTTGAGGAATTTTATTTAGCTAGCATTAATTATGAATTATCGGAATTGGAAATGTCAGATGGAAATAAAAAACTTATTGATGAATTCATGCAGCGCCTTTTGACACTAAACGATGAGTATGAGTTTTTAATTAAGGAACTCAATAGCATAGGTCCGAATAACCAAACGGTCACAGCACTAATAGAAAACTTAAAATTACGGTTGCAATTGTTGTATCAGTTAAAAGAAAAGTTAAACGAACTAAAAACAACAAGAAATGAAGCACATTATGAGGAGCAAATTTAATCCTATATGGATTGCATTGTTTATAGCTGGGACGAGTTTTGCTCAAGTACAGACTAAAACATTTAAAGAGACCTTTGAGGTTAAACCTGAAGTAAGTATCGAACTTAATACGAGTCATGCTAATATCGAATTTGTGACTTGGGATAAGAACATAGTTGAAGTAGAAGCCGTGTACCAAATGGAAGGTGTCTCAAAAGAAGAAGCTGAAAAGTTTTTTTCTACTATAGGATTTACTGCCATAGGGAATAGTAATATGATTACTATTAGTACCCAGGCTCACCATTCTAATGAAAACTCATGGAGTTTTAATATGACGGTTCCTGATTTCAAATTTGATTTTAAGTCATTAAATGTTCCATCCATGCCCCCAATGACACTAATGCCCCCACCACCACCACCCGTGCCTTCTTCCAGGTTTGATTATGATGCCTATAAAAAGGAGGGTGATAAGTATCTAGAAAGGTGGAAAAAGGAGTATCAAGAAAAGTTTGATAAGGATTACAAGGGAAAGATTGAAAAATGGCGAAAGCAATTTGAAGAGCAACAAAATCAGATGGCTAAAGAATATGCAAAATTCAGCGAGGAACGTTCTAAAATGATGAAGGACAGGGTTGAAGAGTTGTCAAAGAAAAATGTAGAGTTGGCTAAAGCCCGTGAGGAAACTAGAAAAATTAATGAAGAGGTACAGAAAGGATTGCCAAGGACAGAGGCTAACGTTTACTACTTTAGAACTGATGATGTGGATAAAAGTCTTAAAGTTATAAAAACGATTAGGGTAAAAATGCCTAAAAGTGCGAAGCTAAAAATGAATGTACGTCATGGTGAGGTGACCATAGCAGCAACTATAAAGAATGTACAAGCAACCTTGTCTCATACAAGGTTGCTTGCATACCAAATCGACGGGAGTCAAACACGAATAGAGGCTTCTTACTCTCCAATACTAGTTAAAAATTGGAATGATGGGTTATTGCGTGTAAATTTTGCCAATGAAGTAGCACTTACCAATGTATTTAATCTACAATTAGATGCGAACTCCTCTGAAGTTGCCATTACTAATCTTAAAAGAAATGCGGAATTAAATGGTTATTTAGGGTCTCTTGCGATTAATCATATTGCCTCTGATTTTAAGACTTTGCAAATGGAATTATCAAGTACGGATACCTATGTGTCATTACCTAATACCTCCTTTATTTTTCAGTATAGAGGAACTATGTCCTCGATTAAATACCCAGAAGTTTTAAGGTTAACTAGCAAAGATGAGGCGGGAACTACTATTGTGGAGGATATACAAAGAGATAAATCTACCACTAAGGAAATAAAAATTAATGCACGTTATAGCAAAGTTGAGTTAGAACAAAAGCGGATTTAACTATGTTTTTTTTTAAGTAGTTCTGGATATTTTCTTTGAAAGCGCTGCAGTCTAGGAATCGATACATTCTTTACATAAGGATTAGTAGGATTGCGTTTTTCAAAATTCTGGTGATACTCTTCAGCAGGCCAAAACTTCATAAATGGAATTACCTGGGTAACAATTTTCTGTTTGTAGATTTTTTTACTTTCTAAATCACTAATATACTTTTCGATAATTTTCTTTTCATTGTCATTTTGGTAGAAGGCAATAGATCTATATTGTGGGCCATAATCTGGTCCTTGTTGGTTTTTTGTGGTAGGGTCATGTGAACCAAAGAAAACTTTTACAAGTGTTTCAAAAGAAATTATTTTAGGATCATAGTGTACTTCTACCGCTTCAGCATGCGAAGTTTTTCCGCTGCTTACCTGTTTATACGTAGGATTGGGCTCAGTGCCTCCAGAATAACCAGAAATAACTTCGTCAACCCCTTTTACACTTTCAAAAATAGCTTCAACACACCAAAAGCAACCACTAGCGAAATACGCCTTTTTTAGCTTGCTTTGAGTGGAAGAAGTAGTTCTATCTTTTTTTTCAATTTGGCCTGAACACGAAAATGATCCTGTAATTATAAATAAAAGTATTACCCATTTTATAAGTCGTTCCATTATTTTAAGATGGTTTTAGGTTTATTAAAGAATCGTGTAGTAAAGAAATTTTATTTTTTCTTTCTTAAAAACAAAGCTATAATAGCTGAAGTAACGGCCCCCATTAAAGGAACAGTAATGAGCGATTGCAATAGGTAGTTATTGAATGTAAAGTAATTCTCTGCTTCATATAAAGACATTTTATTATTCGTTACTGCCCACTGGATAGTGTTGTTGAAAAATTCAGGCATGATCCATTTTAATGTAATATACAGACTTAATGGGGTTAGAATAAATATATAACCAGTCATTAGTATTCCAAATGAAAAGCCTTTTTTCCATGGTAGCACTCCTCCTAAGTTTTTACGTTTTGCCTTCATGGCTAGGATATAAATGGTGATGGCTAATACGGCAAAAATGTTCGTGAAATAAGGAAATTTATCAATGTGCGTTGAGGTCAGGCCGGTAACTTTTTCTAGGAGAGACCAAAAAAGAGTAGCCATAGTGAAAATCAATGCCCATTTTATTTCTAGTTTTAAATTCATTTGTAGGGGATTTTATATTTGAGTGGTTAATTGTGAATTAGAATGCTGATCCATATAGGTGTAGTAATAGCTTGCCATTATCGTAAAAAGAAAGTAACTTATTAAGAATAGGATTTGAATCGAATGATGTAGCTCAATGCCCATCCAGTTACCAAAGTAAGTAATCCAAGCTATACCTTGTAAGCTTCTGAAAAGTTCTATCCAGAAACCACTTTTCCAATTATCCATGACCGATGAATAACCAAAAATAGAAAGAAATACAAAGCCCGCATAAAGGAGTGCCATAGAGAATCCTATTGAAGTGTAATTTAGTAACATTAGTACCAACATGATCATAGATGCTACTAGTTGAAAAGCTGCATAGAATATTTTATGTGTAGCAGGTTTTGTATCATACTTTGTCATATGATATACGTCTTCGACAATCTTATTGGGATGAGATTCCTTTACATCTGATGGCCTCCAACCTGTAGGCATAAACCATATTCGCATTTTATCCCAATAGTTTTTTGTTCTCCAGGCATCAACTACTAGTCCCCATAAATGTTGAAAATTGATTAGAATTGGATTCCATGTTTTTACGGGTTTTAACACACCAAAAACTGGGGGGATATGCTCTAGTTCTTCTTGAAATGTGCCAAAAGCACGATCCCAAACACAAAAAATAGCCGAAAGATTTTTATCAATATACTCTTTATTAATCGCGTGATGTACTCTGTGTTGTGAAGGAGTAACCAATATATACTCAATCCAACCAAGCTTTCCAATATAACGAGTGTGATACCAAAATTGAAGAAATAGGTGAATAGGTGCAATGATGTTGATTACTTCGGGTTGCACACCTGCAATAGCTGCAGGAATTAGGAATAGAGGAAAATAACCTATGAGAGTAGAGATTGGTTGACGAAGTGCACAAGCTAGGTTAAATTCCTCACTACTATGATGAATGACATGTTGGTTCCAAAAGTAGTTGACTTTATGATTAAGTCTATGATTCCAATAGGCTGCAAAGTCCATAGCAATAAAACCAATGGTATAGGTAAGCCAAGTGCTTTGGATGTCAAATATGGCTAGATGATTTTTTAGGAATGGATAAGATACAAGCACAACTGCTAGTCCAAGGGTGTCTTTGATGGAATTGGTAAGTCCTGAGCTCAGACTCGAAATGGTGTCCATAGGTTTGTGCATCTGTTTTTTTACAAAATAGCCGTATCCTATCTCAATGAAGATGAGTATGATAAAAAAGGGGATGGCAATAAGCACTGCAGTTGCATAAGTTTCCATAGACAAGACTATTAATAACTAAAATTAATAAAAAAATAGAAGTTGTAATAGGGCTAATAAAAAACTCCCGCTAAGTGGCAGGAGTTTTATGTCGATGTCTAGGTGTTTAATTTTCTATTGCGAGTCTGTCAATACCCATTCCCCTTTTTGAAGCAGGGGTTCTGCTTGTTTAAATTTCAGAGTTTGACTTTCTCCTGTCATCACATTTTTAATGGTAACACGATCATTTCGGCCAATTTTGGGCTGATCTCTTGTAATGGTTTCAGTCACTTGTGGTCGCTGTTGGGTTTGACCTGCAGCTCTATGTTGTGCGGCCATTTCATCACTATTAAGCACTTCCTCTTTAGAGGTCTGATAGTTTTCTTTAGGCTGTTGCATTAATCGTGCTTCACGAATATTTTCAGGGTTTTGAGTTGGTAATTCCCCCTTGAACAAGAAAGAAATAACATCCTTGTTTACTTTGTCAATCATTGATTTGAAAAGTTCGAATGCTTCGAATTTATAAATCAACAATGGATCTTTCTGTTCATGTACTGCTAACTGGACAGATTGCTTTAATTCATCCATTTTTCGAAGATGTGTTTTCCATGCATCATCAATGATGGCTAAAGAAATATTCTTCTCAAAATCTGCAATGAGTTGTTTCCCTTGACTATCATATGCCTTTTTAAGATCGGTTACCACATTAAGAGTTTGTTGACCGTCAGAAAAAGGTACAACTATACGCTCATATCTGCTGTTAGGATCCTCATAAACATTTCTTATCACAGGGAATGCGATAGCGGCATTACGCTCCATTTTAGACTCATAGTGAGAAAGAGCTTCCTTATATATTCTCTGGGTAAGTTCTTTTCCAGCAACTTTTCCAAATTCATTTTCAGTAACTGGAGAGGTGATAGAGAAGTGTTTGATCAGTTCAAACTCAAAGTTCTTATAATCATTAGCAGCTTTATTGCCCTCAACAATTACTTCACAAGTGTCGTAAATCATGTTGGCAATATCAACTTTTAGACGTTCACCCTTAAGGGCATTTCGTCTACGTTTGTAAACCACCTCACGTTGGGCATTCATTACATCATCATATTCCAATAGACGTTTACGAATGCCAAAGTTGTTTTCCTCTACTTTTTTCTGTGCACGTTCGATAGATTTAGTCATCATAGAGTGTTGAATTACTTCACCTTCTTTAAGTCCCATACGATCCATCATTTTAGCCACTCTTTCCGATCCAAATAGTCGCATCAAGTTGTCTTCAAGAGAGACATAGAACTGTGAACTTCCCGGATCTCCTTGACGTCCTGAACGACCTCTCAACTGGCGGTCAACTCTACGAGAGTCATGACGTTCAGTTCCTATAATTGCAAGCCCTCCAGCTTTTTTAACCTCCTCCGAAAGTTTGATGTCTGTTCCACGACCTGCCATGTTTGTGGCAATAGTTACGATTCCTGCATTTCCCGCTTCCGCAACTATATCCGCTTCTTTTTTGTGAAGCTTGGCATTAAGTACATTGTGTTGAATTTTACGCAGTGTTAGCATACGGCTAAGTAACTCTGATATTTCTACAGAAGTGGTACCAATAAGTACAGGTCTACCCGCATGTGATAGTTGGGTAACTTCTTCTATTACAGCATTGTACTTTTCGCGTTTGGTTTTGTAAATAAGGTCCTCTCGGTCATGTCGAGCAATTGGTCTGTTAGTAGGTATTTCTACCACATCCAATTTGTATATTTCCCAAAATTCACCCGCCTCTGTAATAGCTGTACCTGTCATACCGGCAAGTTTGCGATACATACGGAAGTAATTTTGAAGCGTCACAGTTGCATAGGTTTGTGTGGCTGCCTCAATTTTTACATTTTCCTTGGCCTCAATTGCCTGATGCAATCCGTCAGAGTAGCGACGTCCGTCCATTATACGTCCGGTTTGCTCGTCTACAATCATGACTTTATTATCAATTACAACGTATTCCACATCCTTTTCAAATAGAGTGTAAGCTTTAAGAAGCTGGTTCATACTATGAATGCGCTCACTTTTCACACTAAATTCTTGGAATAGCTCGTCTTTCAATTTTGCCTCTTCTTCAATAGGGAGCTGTTGTTTTTCTATGGCAGCTATTTCAATACCGATATCAGGCATTATAAAGAAGTCCTTATCACCTCCTGCTCCCGAAAGCTCTTCAATTCCTTTATCAGTAAGTTCAATCTGATTGTTTTTTTCTTCAATAACAAATAATAAATCGGCATCTACTTTATGCATTTCTCGGTTATTGTCCTGCATATAGATGTTTTCTGTTTTTTGAAGTATTTGCTTGATACCTTCTTCACTAAGGAATTTGATGAGGGCTTTATTTTTAGGTAATCCTCTATATACTTGTAGTAGTAAGAATCCACCGTCTTTCACATTACCTTCTGCTATAAGCTTTTTGGCGTCTGCAAGAACTCCAGTAAGGTGCTGACGTTGTTTGGTTACTAGGTTTGCTACTAAAGGTTTTAATTCATTGAATTCATGAAGTTCACCTTTAGGGGTAGGTCCAGAAATAATTAATGGGGTACGAGCATCATCGATCAACACTGAATCCACCTCATCCACTATAGCATAATTGTGTGGGCGTTGAACTAAATCAGCTGGCGTATGGGCCATATTATCACGAAGGTAATCAAATCCAAATTCATTATTGGTACCATAGGTGATATCGGCTTCATATGCTTTTCTTCTGGCCTCTGAGTTGGGTTGGTGATTGTCAATACAATCAACAGATAATCCATGGAATTGGAACAAAGGTCCCATCCAAGCGCTATCACGTCTTGCCAGATAATCGTTTACAGTTACTAGGTGAACTCCATTTCCTGTTAGTGCATTAAGATATACTGGAAGGGTTGCAACCAGTGTTTTACCTTCACCAGTATGCATTTCAGCAATTTTACCTTGGTGTAGAGTGATACCCCCTATTAGCTGAACATCGTAATGGATCATATCCCAAGTAACTTCCTTTCCAGCCGCGTCCCAAGAATTTTTCCATACAGCTTTGTCTTGTTCTAAGGTTACAAAATCAAAACGAGCGGAAAGTTCTCTGTCGAATGGGGTAGCTGTAACGTGAATCGTGGGGTTGTTGGTAAAGCGTTTTGCTGTTTCTTTAATAACGGCAAAGGCTTCTGGAAGAATATCGTTGAGCGCTTTTTCTGTTGCTTGATATGCATCGTCATTAAGCTTGTCAATTTGAAGATACAATGCTTCTTTCTCATCAATATCTGTTAATGTGTCAATTTGACCTCTTAGAGTATTGATTTGTTCGTCAATCGCTGCTCTGGCCTCTCTGATACTATTTTTGAACTCTTGCGTTTTTGAGCGAAGTTCATCATGAGAAAGTGAGCCTAATGTGGCTTCAAACGTTTTGATTTGATCTATTATAGGTTGAACAGCTTTGATATCTTTCTGTGCTTTATCACCTACAAAAGCTTTTAGTATGGAATTTAAAAAATTCATTATAGTTCTATGTTAGGATGTCAAAATTAAACAAAAAAAAAGCCTCTAATGAGACTTTTTAGTTTTTTAATTTCGAGATGTGTTAATATTCGTCTTCATTCCAGAGGTAATCCTCCTCTGTAGGATAATCAGGCCAAATTTCTTCGATAGATTCATACATATCGCCTTCATCTTCCAAAGATTGCAGATTCTCTACCACTTCTAATGGTGCACCTGTTCTAATGGCGTAATCGATGAGTTCATCCTTAGTTGCTGGCCACGGAGCATCGCTCAGATAGGATGCCAATTCTAAAGTCCAATACATACGTAAATTGGTTTAAATTTTCTGCAAAAATAAATTTTTAAAGCAAAAAGTCAAGTAAAAAATGAGTTATTTATAAAATATTTTCAGAGAACGTTTTTTTTTCGCTATTTTATTGGTTTTTAAGCAGTAAAAACAGGGAGGTCCTCAAATTTTTTGTATTACTTTTTCTCAGGAGCCCACTTAATTTCTTCCGCTTGAAGGTCAAGAGACAACTTTCGTGCCAACACAAATAGATAATCAGAGAGGCGGTTGAGGTATTTTAATACAAATTCGTCAAAAGGTTCATTTTCAAACAGTAAGCTGGATAATCGTTCTGCTCTTCGACATACAGTTCTTGATATGTGACAATATGACACGCTGACATGTCCGCCTGGTAGAATGAAATGGGTCATTGGAGGAAGTTCCTCATTCATTATGTCAATTGAATTTTCAAGCCTTGTAATATTTTCTTCTGTTATTTTCGGAATGTTCAATCGCTCTTTTCCACTTTTTAAAAGTGCTTTTTCAGGATCGGTGGCAAGGATTGCACCTAAGGTAAATAGTCTGTCTTGTATGTGAATTAATAACTCTTTTGTTTCTTCAGAAACAGGCTGGTCCCTTAATAATCCAATCCATGAATTAAGTTCATCTACGGTTCCATAGGCATCAATGCGCATATGATGTTTAGGTACTCGAGTCCCGCCAAATAGGGCGGTAGTGCCTTTGTCTCCGGTCTTAGTATAAATTTTCACAGGTTAAAAATTTGATTAAATATTAATTAGGTGAACTGGGTGTTTTGTTCACATTTAAGTAAGATAAAGGTACAAAATATGGGTATCAATAGTGATTATAGGAGGTAGAAAAAAGAATCGAAATATTAAGGGTTGTCTTGATTGTTTTTCTTAGTATGGTAATTTTCTCTAAAATTACGACCTTTTCTATTGCGTAATTTGTGATTGTTTTTACGATTATTGGCAAGTACTAAGACAAATAGTACAGGAATACAAAGTAGCCACCAAAGAGACATATTAGAAAATTTATAAAGTTATTTTTTCTGCTTTTACTGGGGATCTACGTTCATCACTCTCAATCATACCATCACGTAAACGGATAATGCGATGGGCGTGTTTGGCTATATCTTCTTCGTGGGTTACTAGAATTACAGTATTACCCTTTGCATGAATTTCATCAAAAAGATTCATGATTTCGATAGAGGTTTTAGAATCAAGATTACCTGTTGGTTCATCAGCTAAAATAATGGAAGGTTTATTAACTAATGCTCGCCCTACAGCTACACGTTGGCGTTGACCACCTGAAAGCTGATTTGGTTTATGATCCATTCGATCTGCGAGTCCCACATCCTTTAAAACTTCAGTAGCCCTTTGTTTACGCTCATTACTTGATATCCCGGCATATACCATTGGTAATGCCACATTGTCTAATGCAGTAGTACGAGGCATAAGATTAAAGGTTTGAAAGACAAAACCGATTTCTTTATTTCTGATTTCAGCAAGTTCATTATCAGTGAGTTTGCTTACATCCTTACCGTTAAGAATATAAGTTCCAGAAGTGGGTGTATCCAAACAACCTAAAAGGTTCATTAAAGTAGATTTTCCAGATCCAGAGGGTCCCATTAAAGCAACATATTCCCCTTTTTCAATATTGAGATTTATACCTTTAAGTACATGTAAGACTTCACTCCCTAGTTTAAAATCTCTTTTTATTTCTTTTATGTTGATTAAACTCATGTCGGTAATTGTGGTTTAGCTTGTTAGAAGCAAAAAAGCTTAAATTGTTACACTCTGATACAAAAATGTTCTTTTGCTTGTTCTTTCCTGAAACCTATAATCCCCCAATGGTAGGTGTCAATGCTAAGAGTAACCTTAGGGTTTTGTAGTATGTTTATCCAGGCTCTAGTCATTTCCTTTGACCTGTATATGTCATTTAGGATGATTATGGAGTCATTGTGAGTATGATGAATTAGTTGATCAATGTATGAAAGTGTTTCTTTTTCCTCTTGATGAACATTTAAAAAAATAAGATCATAGGTTTCCTTAGATAAAGAGTTTAGAAAGCTTTGAAAACCATCCTTTCTTATATAAGCATTGGTAATATCGAATCGGTCAAAGTACGACTGTGCCACAAGAGTCGTTTCAGGACAGTTCTCAATTGTGGTCAGTTTTACATCTGAATTTGAAAGGCATATTGAAGCTGAACCTATTCCAACAGAGGTGCCTAATTCAAGCGCATTGGTGGTGCCAATGTAAGTCGTCAATCGATTTAATAGTAATGCCTGTTTCAAAGGTATTCCAGTCTTTTTAGTAATGACCTTGATAGGTCTCTTTTGAGCAGGTAATATGGTTGAGTTTCTTCTCAAATTCTTAACTGTAATACGGTGTTTGTCTTCCAATAAAGTATGTATGAATTTTCGAATTTGGTTACGTGATTCTGGTGTATTTTTTTTATAAAAACATTGGGTAACCATGGAGTAAACAAAGGGTGAGTGCACACCATGTTGATTGGTAGAACGCATCCAAAAAGAAAAATAGGAAATAATCCGGTGGAATTTTTGTGTAAATAATGACATTATTAACGGTATCAAAAAAAGGTTCCTCGAAACAATTAAAAATCGAGTAGCTCTTAACAGAAGATAAAGATAGAAAAAAGCAATCTTCCAATAAGGTAAATTTTGATGTAATACATAGTTCCTGATTTTATGTAATTAAAGGCTTCGATTGGTAGAGTCATGTATAGAAGCTTACTAAGGATTCCTAGTGGTAGAGAGGTAGAAAAGTGGATAAATGGTACTTGTTTTTTAAGGACATAATTAGGGTCTTTTTTAGTAATCAAAAACTGGAAAAAACTTCGAAAGAGTATATGGAAAAGATAAGATTGTTAGATAGGCTGCTTGGTGATTGGTAGGTAAATTTAACTTTCCGATTCGAAATATGAAGTTTTAGAAGCAGAGTGCCGGCTTTTTACCGTTATTTTGCAGAAAAATCTAATTGCTGTGAATTACGTATCGGTTGAAAATATATCTAAAGCTTACGGTGAGCGAGTTCTTTTCGAAAATATTTCTTTTGGAATCAACAAAGATCAGAAAATAGCGTTTATAGCTAAAAATGGTTCGGGAAAGACCTCTCTTTTGAATATCCTTACAGGGAGAGATGAACCAGACTCAGGACAGATAGTTTCTAGAAACGGAATACGTATGGCGTTCTTGTCTCAGGATCCAGAGCTTTTAGATAATCTAACTATAGAGGAAACTATATTTGCATCGGATAACCCCGTACTTAAGATTATTCAGCAGTATGAAAAGGCTTTAGAAAATTCAGAAGATACAGACGCCTATCAAAAGGCTTATGATCAAATGGAGCGTTTTGATGCATGGGATTTTGAAACCCGCTATAAGCAGATTTTATTTCGCTTAAAACTGGAGGATCTTCAACAAAAAGTAGCCTCATTATCAGGAGGGCAAAAAAAGAGATTGGCGCTGGCTACCATTCTTATTAATACGCCTGATTTATTAATTTTAGATGAGCCTACTAACCATCTTGATCTTGAAATGATCGAATGGCTTGAAAACTATTTTACCAAGGAGAATATTACTTTGTTTATGGTTACGCACGATCGATTCTTTTTAGAACGTGTATGCAATGAGATTGTAGAATTAGATAATGGAGTGCTGTATACTTATAAAGGGAATTATTCGTATTATCTTGAGAAAAAGGAAGCGAGACAGGTACAAGAACAGGCGTCAGTTGAGAAAGCAAAGAATTTGTTTGTTAAAGAGCTTGATTGGATGCGAAGACAACCTAAGGCTCGTACCACCAAATCGAAATCTCGTATTGATGATTTTTATGTGATTAAAGAAAAGGCCAATCAGCGACGTAAGGATCATCAGGTACAGCTAGAGATTAATATGGAGAGGTTGGGTAGTAAGATTGTGGAATTACATGGTGTATCTAAATCCTTTAAAGACAGAGTTATTCTAAACAAGTTTACCTATAATTTTTTAAAAGGGGAGCGTGTCGGGATTATAGGTAAAAATGGAACAGGTAAAACTACCTTCTTGAATATTCTAACTAAAGGTGTTCAGCCTGATCTTGGAAAAATTGTCGTAGGCGATACGGTCAAAATAGGATATTATACACAGAATGGAATTGAAGTAAAGCCAGATCAAAAAGTAATAGATGTAATAAAAGAGTTTGGAGAGTATATTCCACTTACCAAGGGTAAAATTATTTCTGCTGCTCAATTGTTGGAACGTTTCTTATTCGATAGAAAAAAGCAGTACGATTATGTGGCAAAACTAAGTGGCGGAGAATTAAAACGCTTATATCTATGTACGGTGCTGATTCAAAATCCAAATTTTTTAATTCTTGATGAGCCTACTAATGATTTGGATATACTAACACTGAACGTATTGGAAGATTTCTTGCTGGATTTTCCTGGTTGTCTTTTGGTAGTGTCTCATGATCGTTATTTCATGGATAAAATTGTTGATCATTTATTTGTGTTTAGAGGAGAAGGAGTTGTTGAAGATTTTCCAGGGAATTATACTGATTTTAGGGTCTATGAGGATAGTGTAGTACCTGAGATAGTTGATAAAAAGGAAACTGTAAAGAAGACATGGAAAAAGGATGCCAATACAGGCTTAAGTTACCACGAACAAAAAGAGTATGGTAAGTTAGAAAAGGAAATTGCCCAATTGGAAGGAGAAAAAACAACCATTGAAAATGCCTTCGCTGCAGGTGCAATAACTGGTGAAACCATTCAGAAGGAATCTGAGCGCCTACAAATTATACTTGAGCAACTTGATTCCAAAACAGAGCGGTGGTTTGAATTATCGATGAAAATGGAAGATTAGAGTCTATTTTTTTTTCTTCCAATGGAATAAAAGAAAATGAGTCCTGCAACTAACAAGGCGATTCGGGCAATATAATCTCCATAACTAGTGTAAAATGTTAGTTCATTGTTTAGTTTTAGATTTCCCTTGATGCTTCCTTGTTTTTCATAACCTAGCGTTTGAACTAGTTCTCCTTTTTGATTGATAATTGCTGATATACCTGTATTTGCGCTTCTAGCAATGCTTCTACGGGTTTCTATTGCACGTAATTTAGCATAACTTAAATGCTGCTTATGACCCTGAGTGTTGTCCCACCATGCGTCATTAGTTATGATTGCTAAAAAATTAGCTCCATTTTTGACATAATCAGTTACATATTCACCATAAACAGATTCGTAGCAAATGATAGGTGCAGCTTTTTGATTTGGATTATTTCCTACAAATACTTCACGATCTTTTTGGGTAGTTTTCATAGCTACTGTTCCGCCTAGATCAATCATGATATTACCAAGTAAAGGACGAAGAATACTTTGGTATGGGAAGTTTTCAACTCCTACAACTAGTTTTGATTTGTGATACAATGCTATTTCTTCTTTTTTGTTAAGCAAAAAGGCTGAATTGTAATCATCATACCAAAGACCATCCTTTAAAAAGTTGCTCTGTGGGTTTAGTTTATTGATGTCTGTTATGAAATCGATCATTGCAACGCCTCCTAAAAAGTTAGTATTTGGGTAGACAGCTATAAATTGTTTTAGGATATATATGGCTTGAGAACGTTCGAATTCGTCAAGACGAAAATTTTTAGCGAATACAGTTTCAGGGGCGATTACAAAATCAACGGATGAATCCATTTTAACATCCGCTAGATTTCCTAGTAGAATGGCAATGTCATTGTTGCTTCTTTCGTATTTTTCAGTATACGGATTTATATTGGGTTGAACAATCACTACAGAAAGGGATTCTCCTTTCTCCATATAGTTGTGAGCAATGATTGCAGAAATAATTATTGGAATAGCAATGCCTAGTAAATTTTTTGATAAACCGATTTTTAATCTGTTTCGATCTCTATTCTCATAATAATGTATGAAGGTTTTATATAGTCCTATATTGATAATCCATACCCATAAACTTCCACCGAAACTTCCTGTATATTCATACCACTGTATCCATGTAGTAGTTTCCGAAAATACATTTCCTAGATTTAACCAAGGCCATGAAAAATCCCAGTTGAGGTGAAATTTTTCAAAAGCAATCCAAATGGCGGGTAGAAACACCCAGTGAATTTTCGAAGGTAAACGTTTGGCAACAATGTGATAGATTAGGAACACAATAGCCATTACTAAGGAATTGACTAAAATTGCAAAGAGCATTCCAAATGGGGTAGAAAACCATAGCCACCAAGTTGTAAGGGTGTTCCAAGTTACAAAAGCTAGATAGGCTACGGCAAATACCTTAGCATTAGACCGTACAATTTTACTGGTACGAATACGATACTCTGCCCATATCAAGGGGATAAATCCAATAAAGGCAAACAATGCAAAACCGTGAGTAGGCCAAGCTGCGGCAAGAAGTAATCCAGATAAAAGAGCTAAGAAAATATTTTTTTTCATTTAGTAATGGTTGTTAGGATGTAAGAGAAGAGCGTATAGGGAGTTTCTAATGCTATTGGAATAAATTCAAAGTATTTAGAGACTCTCGTAATAGTAACCCAATTTGCAAATCATTCCTGTAAGTTGGATGACAAAGCATAGCGTGTAAACGTAAAGAAATTGATGTTTCAAACGGGATTGTATTTTAGCAAATATCTAAATTTTAATCAGTATTCAAAATTTTCATTTGGTTAAGTTATGGTACTTAAATGACTACCATTGTGTTACCTGATACTAAAAGGACGAAATTTATAGCAAGAAAATGAAATTGGATGCCAAATTCAACTTTTCAGCTTACTTTTACCAAAAGGAATGAAGTTAAATGGTACTTTGTTCTGTGATATGACGTATTTTTTTAAATAGTTTCTTAGAAAATCCTAGACCGATGAAAAAGCACATTCCGAATTTTATTACTCTTTTAAATCTTTTAAGTGGAACAATTGCTGTGATGTTAGCGGTTCAAAATCAATTGGAATTGGCCGCATTATTTGTGTTTTTGGGTATTGTGTTCGATTTCTTCGATGGGTTTGCAGCTCGTATGCTTAAGGTTTCTTCTGAATTAGGGGTGCAATTGGATTCTTTGGCGGACATGGTTACTTGTGGTGTTGTGCCAGGAATAGTAATGTTCCAATTGTTAAATGACAGCACGGGTACTGGATGGGCCACCATTATGGCTACAGATATGCCAGCTTCATGGTTGCCATATGTTGGTTTGCTAATTCCGATGGCTTCAGCCTATAGATTAGCAAAATTTAATATTGATGAACGTCAAACGGATTCATTTATAGGTCTTCCAACACCTGCAAATGCGTTATTGATACTGTCATTACCACTTATTGTAGCCTATCAAAACAATGATTTAATGAATACAGTAATATACAATCCTTGGTTTTTGGTTGTATTAAGTGTGGTAAGTAGCTATATGCTGAATGCAGAAATTCCATTATTTTCTTTAAAGATTAAAACCTTGGCCTTTCAGCCTAATGCTCATAGGTATAGCTTTTTATTGTTGAGTGTGGTCCTGCTTATTTTGCTTTGGTTTGCTGCTATTCCACTTATTATAGTAATGTATGTATTAATGTCATTGTTTATGCAAAAACGAAATTTCGCTTAATCTATGGCTGATGCCCGAAAGACTTTAAAAAACCTTAACCGAAGAAAGCTACCCCAGAGAAAAACAACAAGAAGAAAGCAAAAGACGGTGTTTTCCCTAGGGAAGCATGTCATTTTACCTATTATTTTAATAGCTTTTCTAGTAGCCCTTTGGCATTACAGGTATGCTATGTATTTCTTTTTTAGGCAAAAGCTTCATAAACAATATGAAGTTTCGCTTACTCAGGAAATGCGTATTTATGATGTGCTTACACGTCATGATAGTCATTTGTACGGGATAGATGTTTCCCATTATCAAGGAGTGATCAATTGGGATAAGGCTGTTAAAATTCAAGATAGTTTTCCAATTTCTTTTGTTTTTGTTCGCGCCACAGCTGGTAAAAATTTAGTAGATAGAACTTTTCATGCAAACTGGAAGGAACTTGATGAGAAAGGAATTATAAAAGGCGCTTATCATTATTATCGTCCGGATGAAAATTCCCTACAACAAGCTGACAATTTCATAAAAGCAGTACGATTGAAAAAGGGAGATTTACCCCCAGTATTGGATATAGAAAATGTACCACAGTCACAATCGATGGAAAGTTTAAAAACAGGGTTGAGAAGATGGTTACACAAGGTAGAATCTCATTATGGAGTAAGGCCTATTCTGTATTCAGGAGAAGATTTTTACAATAGGTATCTTTACAATGATTTTTCAGAATACACTGTATGGATTGCTAATTATAATTTTTTCGTGGAAGATATACAGCCAGATTGGCATTTCTGGCAGTTTACTGATAAGGCAATGCTTCCGGGATGTAAAGAAGCTATAGATGTGAATATTTTTAATGGAGATTCCTTGAAATTAAAATCCCTTCTTTTAAAATAGTAGCTCCTAGCAATAGTTCAAAAATAAACTGTATCTTTCTTAAATTAAACTAAATAACTCACCAAAATGAAACGTACTTTTTATTACGGATGGATGTTTTTTGCATTCATTTTAATTGGAAGTTCGACAGTGGCTCAAGAAAAGATCACCAAAGATTCCATTAAAAAAGCTACTAAGGAACTTCCCTTAGAACCTAAACGAACCGTCACTTTTACCACTAATGAGGGTACTTGGATGTCTCTGGATGTAAGTCCTGATGGCAAATCCTTGCTATTTGATATGATGGGAGATATTTATATACTTCCAGCAGAGGGAGGGGTTGCAACTAGAGTAACGGAAGGAATGGCCTATGATGTTCATCCTCGATATAGTCCAGATGGAAAGTCAATTGTTTTTATTTCTGATAAAAGTGGTTCAGACAATATATGGACTATGGAATTAGCTACAAAAGAAAGTAAGCAGCTTACCAAGGATACGAATCAAAATTTCTTTTCTGCGGATTGGACTCATGATGGAACCTATATTGTGGCATCCAAGGGGCGACGTAATGCTAAAATGTATCTTTATCATAAAGATGGAGGGAGTGGTGCTCAACTTATAAGTGAGCCAGCCAATTTGAAGGTGACAGACCCAGCCTTTAGCCCAGACGGAAAAACACTTTATTTTTCTCATCGTATGGGGGCCTGGAATTATAATGCACAGCTACCACAATATCAGGTAGGCACTTATGATATGGAAAATGGTGAGCTTTCAGTGATCACCTCAAGGTATGGTTCGGCATTTACACCCACTCCTTCTCCAGATGGAAAGTGGTTGGTGTATGGAAGTAGATTTGAAACTGAGACAGGGTTAGTAATTCGAAATCTTCAAAATGGAGATGAGCGATGGTTGGCTTATCCAGTTCAGCGTGATGAACAAGAATCTATAGCTCCATTGGGAGTACTTCCTGCAATGGCTTTTACTCCAGATAGTAAGTTCCTTTTTGCATCTTATGGAGGGAAGATTTATCGAATTTCTACAGAAGGATCTGCAGCTGTTGAGGTTCCATTTACAGCTAACCTTTCATTAGATATGGGGCCACAGGTCTATTTTCAGTATCCCATCGAAGATGCTGCTGAAGCTCAGGTTACACAGATAAGGGATGCGGTGCCTTCTCCTGATGGTAAAAAATTAGCCTTTACAGCTTTAAATCGCCTGTATGTTATGGATTTTCCTAACGGTACTCCAAAGCGATTAACCACTAATAATTTTACCGAAGCGCATCCTGCTTGGTCACCAGACGGAAAGCAGCTAGTTTTTACCACATGGAAAAATGGAGGAGGTCATTTATACAAGGTGTCTATAGATGGAAAAGGAAGACCGGTACAGTTAACAAAAGAACCAGGTGCTTATACGTTTCCTGCCTGGTCATATCAATCTAATAGAATTGCTTTTCATAGAGGAACTGCACAGAATTTTGATAATGTGCTAGGAATGTTTAGTGGAAACGTAATGGAAGATTTGGTGTGGGTTGATTCAAATGGAGGGGCTGCAAATTTTATTGCTAAATCAAAAGGACGAACGCAGCCTCATTTTACAAAAGTCGATGATCGTTTATACTTAAGTCATGCTGGAAAAGGATTGGTTTCAATTCGTTGGGATGGTACTGATGAGAAAGAGCATCTTTCGTTGACAGGAATAGTAACTTACGGGTCATCAGATGTGTTTAATGGGGATGATCATAGCCATGATGTTCATGGATTATTACCAACTTCTGAAGAGGGGTGGAGAGAGAATAATACGGCATCACGTCCTTCTGAAATTCGAATTTCTCCAGATGCAACACATGCGCTAGCAAAGATTAATAATGATGTGTATTCAGTTTTGATTCCACGTTATGGGAAGACCCCAAAAATTTCCTTAGCAAAAGCTGAAAGTGCTGCATTCCCGTCAAGAAAACTTACTGTGATGGGGGGTGAATTCCCTACATGGTCTGGTGATAGTAAAAAAATACATTGGTCATTAGGTGCAAGTCATTTCAGATTTGATTTGGAAGCTGCCAAAAAATTTGATGATAGTTTAGCATTAGCTAAGAAAGAAGAGAAAGAAAGAAAGGAAGCGGAAAAGAAGAATGATACAGTTGCCAAAGGAGAAGAAGTCAAAGAATCAAAAAAGGAAACTGCTTTTAAAGCTGAGGAATTTAAAATAAAACTTACATTTCAAAAGGCTATCCCAAATGGAAGCGTTCTTTTAAAAGGAGCTCGGATTATAACTATGAAGGGAGACCAGGTCATAGAAAATGGAGACCTTCTTATAGAAAATAATCGAATTAAGGCCATAGGAACCAGTGGTTCATTAAGTGTACCTTCAAGTGCTCAGGTAATTGAGGTGAAGGGGAAAACAATTGTACCTGGGTTTGTAGATACCCATGCCCATATGTGGCCAACTTGGACGTTACATAAAAATCAGGTTTGGATGTACAGTGCTAATTTAGCATATGGGGTGACTACTACTAGAGACCCTCAGACAGCCACTACAGATGTTTTAACCTATGCCGATATGGTAGATGCTGGAATGATTCATGGTCCTCGTGTATATAGTACGGGTCCGGGAGTTGGTTTCTGGCAATATAAAATTGAGAGTTTGGAGCATGCAAAAGATGTTTTAAAGCAATACAGTGAGTATTACAATACCAAGAGCATTAAAATGTATCTAGTAGGTAATAGGCAACAACGTCAATGGGTTATCATGGCTGCTAAGGAATTAAAGCTGATGCCTACTACTGAGGGAGGTTTGGATTTTAAATTAAATATGACTCAGTTACTTGATGGTTATCCGGGGCATGAACATTCTTTTCCTATTTATCCAGTATATAAGGACGTAATTCATCCTGTAGCAGAATCTAAAATGGCAGTTACCCCAACTCTTTTAGTTTCCTATGGAGGACCTTGGGCTGAAAATTATTATTATGCGACAGAAAATCCATACCATGATAAAAAACTTCAATATTTTACACCTTATGAAGAGCTTGCATCCAAATCACGTCGTAGACCCGCGTGGTTTATGGAGGAAGAGCATGTATTTACTAAGCATGCCCAAACTATGAAAAATCTAGTGGAGGCTGATGGTATTGCAGGAGTTGGAAGCCATGGACAGTTACAAGGGTTAGGATATCATTGGGAGTTGTGGTCTGTTGCTAGTGGTGGAATGAGTACTCATGATGCTTTAAAGGTAGCGACAATTCACGGGGCGAAAGCTCTAGGCCTTGATGCAGATTTAGGTACATTAGAAGTAGGTAAATTAGCTGATATTCTAATTATGGATGCTAATCCGCTTACTAATATCAGAAATACCAATACATTGAGGTATGTTGTAAAAAATGGAGTGATATACGATGCAAATACACTGGATGAAGTTTGGCCAAAAGTTCAGAAATCAGAGACTTTTAACTGGCAAACAAAACGACCGGAAAATGTTCCCGGTATGAAGAATTAAAATAAAACCCCGCTTATAGCGGGGTTTTATTTTATAGTATGATAAATATAATAGTGTCTTTGATTAAAACGTAAGTTTCTTTTTTCTAAGTTCAAAGTTTTGCCCGAGATACACCTTTCGTACCATTTCATCAGCTGCTAATTCTTCAGGAATTCCAGCCTTAAGAATACTGCCTTCAAACATAAGATAGGTTCGATCAGTTATGGCAAGTGTTTCTTGAACATTGTGATCCGTAATTAAAATGCCGATATTCTTGTCTTTCAGTTGGGCTACAATACGTTGAATGTCTTCAACAGCTACGGGGTCTACTCCAGCAAATGGTTCGTCAAGTAGAATGAAACTTGGGTCAGTTGCAAGTGCCCTTGCAATTTCTGTACGTCGTCTTTCTCCTCCTGATAATAAATCCCCTCTATTTTTACGAATATGCCCCAAGCTAAATTCCTCAATTAGAGACTCCATTTTCATATGTTGCTCTTTTTTGGAAAGTTTGGTCAGTTGTAGAACACTTAAAATATTGTCTTCAATGCTTAATTTCCTAAATACCGAGGCCTCCTGGGCTAGATATCCAATACCGTTTTGGGCTCGCTTGTACATTGGATAGTCTGTTATTTCCTGTTGATCAAGAAAAATAGTGCCTCCGTTAGGTTTAATAAGGCCTACAATCATATAAAAGGAAGTTGTTTTTCCAGCACCATTAGGTCCCAAAAGTCCAACAATTTCACCGCGATTTACTTCAAGCGAAATTCCTTTTACAACTTTGCGTCCTTTGTAGGACTTCATAATATTTTCGGCACGTAACTTCATAAGTGGGTATGAATTGTCTAAAATACAAAAACCGATATAGTAATTGCGATTTTTCGTTTATTTTAACCGTTTTCAGATGCTGATTGAGCCTCCAAAGCTTCCCAAAACTCATAGGCACGGCGTAAGTGAGGAACAACAATTGTACCACCTACAAGGGTTGCTATACCAAGAGCTTCCATGACTTCTTCTTTGGTGAGGCCTTCTCTGTAACTGGTTTCAAGATGGTATTTTATACAGTCGTCACATCTCAAAACTGCGGAGGCTACAAGACCTAAAAGTTCTTTGGTTTTAACATCTAAAGCACCCTCCATATAGGCATTGGTATCTAAATTGAAGATACGTTTAATGATTTTATTGTTATCAGCCAAAAGGCGTTCATTCATTCGGGAACGATATTCATTGAATTCTTCTACAAGATTAGCCATGACGTTGTTTTTTTTCTTTTCGTGCTTGATTTCGTAAAACTACTTTAGAAATATAAATACTTATTTCATATAAAATAAGAATAGGTACAGCCACCACAATTTGGCTAGCTATATCTGGAGGTGTGATAACAGCTGATAAGATGAGTACTAAAACTAAGGCATGTTTTCTGTATTTCTTCATGAATTCAGGGGTTACAAGCCCAATCTTAGTCAGGAAATAAATTAGAATAGGGAGTTCAAATATGAGTCCACATGCAATCACTGATGAACGTACGGTTGAAATATAAGAACTAAGATCGAAATTATTTGCAACCTGATTACTCACAGTATAATTCCCTAGGAAATTTATTGATAATGGGGCGATCAGGTAGTAGCCAAAAAGCACCCCAATGAAGAAAAGCATGGAGGCAATAAAAATAAATCCCCTGGCATTTTTACGTTCGTTGTCATACAATCCTGGACTTATAAACTTCCATACTTCATATAAGATATACGGGAATCCAATAATAAAGCCTGCCCAAATAGCAGTCCAAATATGTGCCGAAAATTGTCCTGCCATGGTACGGCTTTGAATAATAAACGGCATTTCTTGTGTACAAAATGTTTCGTCAAATCCTAAGGACCTAGTCAGTTCACACAATACTCTATATGTAATAAATTGAGGGTCTTTAGGGCCAAATAGGATTGTGTTAAAGATGAAATCTTTTGCAATAAAAGCTGCAACGGCTACGATCAGAACAGCTAGAGTCGAACGAATTAGGTGCCAACGCAACTCCTCTAAATGGTCTAAGAAAGACATTTCTTTTTCAACTTTACTCATTAGATAATTCCTTCTTTAATTAGATTGTGTAGGTGTACAACTCCAGCATATTGGTCATTATCCTTAACTAAAATTTGAGATATTCCATAAGATTCAATACGGTCTAATGCGTCCACGGCCATTGCGTCTGCTTCAATCCATTTAGGGTTTACAGACATTATATCTTTAGCGGTAAGACCATTAATGTTATCATATTTGTTAAGCATCCTTCTAATATCACCATCTGTTACAATACCAATAATTTCACCCTGATCAATAACAGCCGTTACCCCTAACATTTTTTCAGAGATTTCTATAATTACTTGTTTTATGTCTGTGTCTGGAGTTACGGAAGGTTTTTGATTAGTAGCTGCTATATCACTAACCCTTAAATATAATTTTTTACCTAAGGCTCCACCTGGGTGGTATTTAGCGAAATCGCTACTACTGAATCCCTTAAGTTCCAAGAGGCAGATAGCTAATGCATCTCCTATGACAAGTTGGGCTGTTGTGCTTGTGGTTGGTGCTAGATTGTTTGGACAGGCCTCCTTTTCAACATAGGCATTTAGAACGTAGTCCGCTTGTTGTCCTAAGAATGATTCTTTATTTGATGTGATGGCTATGAGCTTATTAGGGCCGTTTTTTAATAAAGGAACTAAAACCTTTATCTCAGGGGTATTCCCGCTTTTGGATATACAAATCACGACGTCTTCTTCTTGAATAGTGCCCAAGTCACCATGAATTGCATCTGCAGCATGCATAAAAATAGCTGGTGTTCCAGTTGAATTGAGGGTCGCAACAATTTTATTTGCAATGATGGCACTTTTACCAATTCCGGTGATGATGACTCTACCCTTGGATTGATAAATACAATTTACTGCATTTGCAAACTCTTCATCTACCAACGGAATTAAATTTTGGATAGCTTTGTATTCGATTTCGATGGCTTGTTTTGCTACCGAAATTATGGAGTGTAGATTACTCAAAATTTACCGATTTTTGTGTTTGTATTAAATAAAGAATGTGTTATCTTTAGTAGTGCAAATGTATGTAAAATAGTAAAACGATAGAATGAGTACAGTTGAAAATGACTTGCAACTTGCGCTGAAGCATTATTTTGGTTTCGGAAAATTTAAAGGATTACAGGAGGACGTAATTAAGAGCATCATTAACAACCAAAATACGTTTGTTATAATGCCTACAGGTGGCGGAAAATCATTGTGTTACCAATTACCCGCCCTTGTTAAAGATGGAACCGCTATCGTTATATCCCCCCTAATTGCACTGATGAAAAATCAAGTCGATGCCATTCGTGGAATCTCATCCAATAATGGTATCGCGCATGTGTTAAACTCATCTCTAACCAAAACTGAGGTGAAACAGGTGATGCAGGATATAAAAAGTGGTATTACCAAATTGCTTTATGTGGCGCCGGAGTCGCTTACCAAGGAAGATTATATCGAGTTTTTGAGAACAATTCAGATTTCGTTTGTTGCAGTAGACGAAGCACACTGTATCTCAGAATGGGGACATGATTTTCGACCGGAATACAGAAATATTCGGGCAATAATAAAAAGATTAGGGGATGATATTCCTATAATTGGTCTTACCGCTACGGCAACTCCTAAGGTGCAAGAAGATATCTTGAAAAACCTAGGGATGACCGATGCAAAAACGTTCAAGGCTTCCTTTAACCGTCCCAACTTATATTATGAGGTAAGGCCAAAGACTAAGAATGTGGACGCTGATATTATTAGGTTTATCAAACAAAACCCTGGAAAATCGGGAATTATATATTGTTTGAGTCGCAAAAGGGTGGAAGAGCTTGCTCAAGTACTTCAAGTTAATGGGATAAGCGCTGTTCCTTATCATGCTGGTTTGGACGCTAAGACAAGGGCGAAACATCAAGATATGTTCTTGATGGAGGATGTTGATGTAGTAGTGGCAACGATAGCTTTCGGTATGGGAATTGACAAGCCCGATGTGCGTTTTGTAATTCACCATGATATTCCTAAAAGTATTGAAAGTTATTATCAAGAAACTGGGAGAGCTGGTCGTGATGGAGGAGAAGGCCATTGCCTGGCATTTTATTCTTATAAGGATGTTGAGAAGCTGGAAAAATTTATGTCAGGTAAACCAGTGGCAGAACAGGAAATTGGTCATGCATTGCTTCAAGAGATAGTTGCTTATGCCGAAACCTCTATGTCTCGTCGTAAATTCATTCTACATTATTTCGGAGAAGAATTTGATGAGGTAAATGGCGAAGGTGCAGAGATGGATGATAATGTGAGACATCCAAAGAAAAAACATGAAGCTCAAGAAGATGTGGTTACCTTGTTGAAGGTTATCCAAAATACAAAGGAAATTTACAAGGGTAAAGAAGTTGTTAATACTCTTTTAGGTAAAGTAAATGCACTTATAAAATCCCACAGGACTGACGAACAACCTTTCTTTGGAATAGGTAAGTCAAAGGATGATAAATATTGGATGGCTTTGTTACGTCAGGTTCTTGTAGCGGGATTATTAAAAAAGGATATCGAAACTTATGGAGTTTTGTTTCTTAGTCCGGAAGGGAAAAATTTTATTTCCAACCCTGAATCCTTTTACATGACTGAAGATCACACCTACGAAGAAACTGATGATGATACTATAGTTACTGCCGGTAAAGGTGGCGGTGGTGTTGCCGATGAGGTACTGTTAGGAATGTTGAAAGATCTTCGAAAAAGAGTGGCTAAAAAATTGGAAGTTCCTCCATTTGCCGTCTTTCAAGATCCTTCGCTGGAAGATATGGCATTGAAATATCCTATAAACATTGAAGAATTAACCAATGTACATGGTGTAGGGGATGGTAAAGCCAAAAAGTATGGGAAAGATTTTGTCCAATTGATTGCTCGTTATGTACAGGAGAATGAAATTACTCGACCTGACGATTTGGTAGTGAAGTCAACAGGAGCTAATTCAGCATTGAAATTGTACATAATTCAAAGTGTAGACAGAAAGTTACCACTAGATGATATTGCTGCCGCGAAAGGGTTAGAAATGTCTGACTTTATAAAGGAAATGGAACAAATAGTCTACAGCGGTACAAAACTTAATATAGATTATTGGATTGATGAGATTTTAGATGAAGATCAACAAGAAGAATTATACGAGTATTTTTTGGAAGCCGAAACAGATAAGATATCCAATGCTATAGAGGAATTTGATGGTGATTATGAAGATGATGAAATTAGATTATATCGTATTAAGTTTATCAGTGAAGTTGCAAACTAAAAATAACGATTGATGTAAAAAAATAACCCCGGAATTCCGGGGTTATTTTTTATCTGATTTTTATATCGAGCTAAAAATAGCTTGCATTTTTTCTCTCTCTTCTTCGGCAAGAATTGGATCTACAAGGATGCGTCCACTGTGTTCATCGGTAATGATTTTTTTACGGGCTGCAATCTCCATTTGTACTTGCGGAGGAATGGTAAAGAATGAACCTCCAGAAGCTCCTCTTTCAATAGGAACAACTGCTAAACCATTGTTTACATTGTTTCTGATGCGCTTGTATGCATTCACTAAGCGATCGTCAATTTGGTTTTGGAACTCAACAAGTTTTTCTAAGAGCATTTGCTCTTCTTTCTCAGTTTCCGCCAAGATGCCGTTAAGTTCATCTTTTTTGTGTTTTAAGTGAGTTTCACGCTCACCTACACGCTCCTTAGTTTGAGCTATCACATCTTTTTTCTGCTCGATTTGAGCTTTGTGTTCTTTGATGTGTTTTTCAGCTAACTGAATTTCTAATTCTTGAAATTCAATCTCCTTGGTGATAGAGTTATACTCTCGGTTATTGCGAACATTTTTTTGTTGTTCACCGTATTTTTTAATCAAGCCTTTGGCTTCTTCAATAAGATTCTTCTTATTGCTGATTTCGTTGTTGATAATCTCCAATTCTGAAGTAAGTTTCTCTAAACGTGTTTTAAGTCCCTCAACTTCGTCTTCCAAGTCTTCAACTTCTAGAGGAAGCTCTCCTCTTACATTTCTGATTTCATCAACGCGAGAGTCAATTAATTGCAAATCGTACAATGCTCTTAATTTCTCTTCAACGGTAATTTCAGCCTTTTTTGTCATATGATTTATAAATACTTGATAGGATTGGTATTTTTCTCTGATAAAATGATTGCAAAATTAGGAATTTTTTTCATAAGATGCTCAACTAAAAGATTTTTTGTGTATTGCTCACTTTCGTAATGACCAATGTCAGCCAAAAGAATGCTATTTTCAGCCTTGAAAAAGTCATGATACTTAAGGTCAGAGGTTACAAATGCCTCAATACCTGATGCTTTGGCAGCATCGATTGCAAAAGCCCCACTTCCTCCTAAAACGGCTATCTTCTGAATTTTTTTTCCTGTGAAAGCACTATGTCTAATACAAGGAGTTTGCATTTTGTTTTTAAGCATATGTAAGAAGTCAATTTCTTGCATAGGCTCAGAAAGTTCGCCAATCATTCCCAGACCTATATGTTGATTCTGATTTTCTAAAGTGGTTATTTCGTAGGCTACCTCCTCATAGGGATGAGCGTTGAAAAGCGCTTTTAATAATTGTGATTGTACATGTTTTGGAAAGATGACACCAATTTGTATTTCAGCTTCGGAATGAAGTTCTCCTTTTCTCCCTATTGTCGGATTTGCATGTTCTCCTCCATTAAAGGTGCCTATACCTTCTATGGAAAAACTACATTCATTATAATTGCCAATAGTGCCAGCGCCTGCATTAAATAAAGCTTGGCGTACAGTTGCAGCACTTTCTATTGGTACAAATGTGATGAGTTTTTTTATGGTGTTTTTCTGGGGAATAAGAATTTTTCTATTGATTAGCCCTAATTCATCACAAATGCGCCCATTAACGCCTTGAAAAGCATTGTCAAGAGCGGTGTGCATGCTGTAAATTGCTATGTTATGAGCAATTGCTTTCATGACCACTCTTTCTACATAGGTGCTTCCAGTGAATTTTTTTATACCTGAAAAAATAATCGGGTGAAAACTTACAATCAGATTACACTTCTTTTCAATGGCTTCATCAACTACATTTTCGAGAGTATCTAATGTAACTAATATACCAGTAACCGCATTGTTACGGTTTCCTACTAACAGTCCCACATTATCAAAGTCTTCAGCATAGGCTATAGGGCTTAATGATTCTATGTGATGTATGACTTCTTGTATGGTCATAAGATTCTATAATTGTGTTATGATACGAAATTAGAATTTTTTTTTGAGTACGCCTTAAAATACCCTACTTTCGTTGTTATGACTGTACTTCGATATTTACTATTTCCAGTAGCCGGTGTTTATGGGGCAGTAATCTTCTTGCGCAATGCGCTTTATGATGTTGGGTACTTTACCTCACAATCGTATGATTTTCCGATTATCTGTGTTGGGAATGTTAGTGTTGGAGGGACTGGTAAGACTCCAATGATTGAATACCTAGTAAGGGTGTTATCTCCAGAGTATAAAGTAGGGACCTTAAGTAGAGGGTATAAGCGGCAGTCTAAGGGTTTTTATGTGGCTGATTTTGATAGTACAGCTGCTCTAATGGGAGATGAGCCATTTCAGTTTGCTTCTAAATTTCCACAGGTAGTAGTAGCGGTAGATGCTGATCGTAGAAATGGGATTCTTCAACTTCAAGAAAGGAAATTGTTACCACAGGTATTGTTACTTGATGATGCTTTTCAGCATAGAAAAGTTCAACCTGGATTTTCTATTTTGCTAACTGCTTTCGATAGTTTATATGTGGATGATTGGTTATTGCCAGTAGGCACTCTTAGAGACACCATTTCCCAAGTAAAAAGAGCACAAATTATTGTAGTTACTAAATGTCCTACTAACCTGTCCATTGAACAGGCCGGAAGTATTAGAGGAAAATTGAGGGTACTTCCGCATCAATTGGTTTTTTTTGCAACTATTGCCTACAGCGATATGGTGATGGCGAAGTCTACCAATGAAAAGTTGACAGATTTTGGACAGTTGCCATTTACGCTAGTTACAGGGATTGCGAATCCAACTCCGCTTGTAAAGTTTCTGGAGGAAAAAGGATTTGAATTCACACATATTAATTTTCCGGATCACCATCATTTTTCAGAGAGAGAAATAAATGACTTGCGATTACATCAAAGAATTTTAACTACAGAAAAGGACTTTATGCGTTTGAAAGATTCCCTTGATAACGTGAGTTATCTACCTATTGAGACCCAGTTTATTTGGGATGAAGATAAATTCAAAGATAATATTATAAAGTATGTGAAGGAGTATTCCTAGCTCTCAATACTGTCTTGGGTAACACTGTTATTCTCCGTTAGTACTTTGGCTATTTTAGAGTAAAACACATCAGGTCTAAACGGTTTGGTAATTACATCATTACATCCCACTGCATAGAAGTCATCTGTGTTTTCATCTAGTGAAATGGCTGTTAAGGCGATAATTGGGACCTCGGTGTTGAATTTTCTGATTTCCTGAGTAGTTTTTAATCCGCTAATGCCAGGCATGTGAATGTCCATTAGAATTACGGCATACTGTTCTTTTTTTGCCTTCTCTATAGCCATATAACCATCTTCTGCAATATCACAGCTGATGTCCTTAGCCAAAAGCATCTTTTTGGTTATTACCTGATTTATTTTGTTGTCTTCCACTACAAGGAAATGCAAGCCTTTAAAAATGATATCATCATACTCCTTGCTGTTTTTCTTATCATTTTCGGAAGTAGCAGGACTCACTTGTTGTTCTGAAATTTCAAATGGAATGGTAAAGTAAAAAGTCGAACCTTTTCCTAATTCACTTTTTACGTTAATCTTACTGTCCATAAGTTCTAAAAGGTTCTTAACAATAGTCAGACCAAGGCCTGTTCCTCCGTATTTACGGTTAATTTGAATAGATCCTTGAGCAAAACTTTCAAAAATATTATCAATCATATCATCTGATATACCTATACCTGTATCGATGATTTCAAACAGTATGTCAGCTCTGTTTTCGGTTCGACTTACTAAGGAGGCTTTTAATTTGACTTCTCCATTTTCAGTGAATTTAAGCCCATTGCTTACAAGGTTTATGAAGATTTGTGATAGTTTTAATGGGTCGCCTTTGAGTTGTTTAGGGATATTGCTGTCTATCTCACAATTGACGGTATTTTTATTTTCTTTAGCTGTTTGAGTTAAAGAAGAGATAACATCTTTGATGATTTTATTTATATCAAAATCGATGTTTTGAATATTTAGTTTTTTAGCCTCTATTTTGTTAATTTGAAGAATATCATTGATAAAAGCCAAAAGATAATCTCCAGAAAATTTCAAAGATTTAAGATGTTCTTTTTGACTTTCACTTGGATTTTCTTCCAATAAAAGGTGGGTTAATCCTGTTACAGCATAAAGGGGGGTCCTTAATTCATGACTTACTGTGGAAAGAAAGTTGGCTTTCGTTTGCATGGCTTTAATGGCCTCTTCCTTAGCTGTTTCAAGCTCCACATTCTTCATTAAAAGTAAATCATTTGTTTTTACTTTTATTTGATTATTTCTATATAGTGAAATTGCTAGCAGCGAAATAATAATGAGTAGAAATGAGCTTAAGATGGTGGTAAGCTTAGAGTTTTTTAATGTTTTCGCTTGTTCCTCTACTTGTAATTGTAAATCTGCGTTAAGACGATCCTTATATGCAGACGCATCTGCTTCAACTTCCCTAATGTCTCTTTTTAGTTTATCGATATTGTTGATGGAATCTCTAAGAGAATAAAAGGCATTTTGATAGGCATAGGCCTTTTCAATATCATTTTGATTTCCGTATATTTTACTTAGAATTTCATACGCCTTTACTCGGAGTGTTGGAAATTGATCGCTTTCCGAAATTTTTAAAGATTCATTGAGGATTAATTCGGATCTATTGTAATTTTTTTGTGCAAAATATACTTCTCCTAACGTAGTAAGAATTGAGGCTCTTATAAATTCTCCTTCATATTCGTTAGTAACAGGTAGTGCGTTTTCAAGGTGAAAAATAGCGCTTTTATATTCATTGAATTTGAGAAAGAACTTCGCTTTTGCTAAATATACTTTGGCTAAGTATTGTTGTCCATTGTTTTCTCGCAATAGGTCCTCAGCGTCATCATAATAGTCAGAGGCATCAATGTGTCTGTTTTGAGCAAAATACAGTTCACCTTTTAAGAGTAATGTTAGTCCAAGGTCTAACATCGCATTATTTTCCCTCTGTATTTTTTCAGCATAGTTTATAAAAACCAATGCGTCATCAAGCATTCCCATGGTAAGGAAAATATCTGCTTGGAGGTAACGACTTTTGGCAATTAGAAGAAGGTCCTCGCCATTTTCAGCTATGTTTAAACCTTCATTTAGTTTTTGAAGAGCTTGAGAATATTTGGCTTTATTTTTTAGAGCGCAAGCATCTTTAAACAGACTATTTATCCGATAGTTATGCACTTCTTCTTGAGGGCGTTGCGCAGCGGTGTAGGTAAAGCTTAAACAACCAAGAAGTATAAAGATATAGAGGTTTAGGCTCTTCATTATTTGGGTTTAACTTCCAAATATACTTATTTCTGCGAAATGTATGAGATTAAATCGATAATTCTACTGCTATAGCCAGATTCATTATCATACCACCCAATGATCTTAACCATCTTGCCAATTACCGAAGTCATTTGAGCGTCAAAAACACAGGACGCCTGTTGATTAATAACATCCACAGAAACAATTGGATCTTCAGTGTAGGTAAGGATTCCTTTTAAGTTTCCTTTGGATGCCTTATCAAAAGCCTCATTTACTTGGTTAATACTAACTTCTTTTTTTACATTAAAGGTAATATCTGTAAGTGATCCGTCAGGAACGGGAACCCTAATTCCGCAGCCCCCTATTACATTTTCTAGGTCAGGAAATATCTTAGTAAGTGCCTTTGCTGCTCCTGTAGTTGTGGGAACAATAGATAATGCTGCTGCACGTGCTCTACGCAAATCACGATGAGGTTGATCATGTAAACTTTGATCAGTTGTATAAGAGTGAATCGTAGTTATATAGGCTTGCTCGATTCCACATAATTCATTAATTACCTTTATCATGGGTGCAGCATTATTGGTCGTACACGAAGCATTGGAAATTATAGTTTCCTCACCAGTAAGTAGGTGTTGGTTTACTCCTAAAACAACCATTTTTATTGAATCGTCTTCAGGTGGAACACTAAGGATAACTCGTTTTGCTCCATTTGTAATATGATGCTGTAGTGATTCAGTGTTTTTAAATTTTCCTGAAGCTTCAATCACAAAATCAGGTTTCAATCCTGACCAATCAATATCTTTAGGATGTTTTTGATTATACAGTGGGATTGAGACCTGGTCAACTATCAAGTTGTTTCCTGAATAGGTAACGCTTCCTGGCCAGGGTCCATGAATGCTATCGTATTTTAGCAAATGTGATAAAGTGGCAGCGTCCGCAATGTCGTTAATAGCAACTACCTTTATAATGGGATGTTGACGTAATAATCGAAAGAGCGTTCTTCCAATTCTTCCAAATCCGTTGATGGCAATGGTGATTGATTTCATCTTAGATACACTAACCTGAAGTTATTCAATGTGTTTATGAGCTTTGTATGAAGATCTTACCAAGGCGCCGCTTTCAACATGACGGAAACCTAATTCAAGTCCAATCTGCTTATATTTATCAAACTGATCTGGTGTGATAAATTGTTTTACAGGTAAATGTTTTTTAGATGGTTGAAGATATTGCCCAATAGTTACTATATCAACTTTAGCTTTTTGTAAGTCATGTAGTGTTTCAATAACCTCCTGTTCCGTTTCTCCTAGGCCTAGCATGATACCAGATTTGGTACGATGAGCTCCCTGCTGTTTTAGGTAGCTAAGAACTTCAAGGCTTCTATCATATTTTGCTTGAATACGTACTTCTCTAGTAAGACGACGCACGGTCTCCATATTATGTGAAATTACTTCTGGAGCAACCTCTATCATTCGATCTAAATGGCGTTCAATTCCTTGGAAATCAGGTATGAGTGTTTCTAAGGTAGTTTCTGGGTTCATACGTCGAATGGCCTTAACGGTTTCGGCCCAAATGATGGATCCCATGTCTTTTAAATCATCGCGGTCAACAGAGGTGATAACAGCATGTTTTATATTCATGAGCTTAATTGAACGGGCAACTTTTTCTGGTTCTTCCCAGTCGACCGTTTCTGGTCTTCCTGTTTTTACACCACAAAAACCACATGAACGGGTACAGATATTACCCAAAATCATAAATGTGGCCGTTCCTTCTCCCCAGCATTCGCCCATATTAGGACAGCTCCCTGAGGTGCATATGGTATTTAGTTTGTATTTGTCTACTAATCCGCGTAATTCGGTATATTTTTTTCCGGTTGGCAGTTTTACACGTAACCATTTTGGTTTTCCAGCCGGAGGAGCTACACTTTCAATACTCATTTTTGATATGATTTTTGAAAGGCAAAGATACGAAGTAATCTGTTAAAAAAGGGTACATAAACGTTAAGCATTACATAGTAATACTTGTAATGTACCATACACTGAATCCGATTAAAAAAAGAATACCTGACCAGCTTAGAATACGCATTGCTTTTCTTGGTCTGTAAAACGCAGGTGTATGTGATGAGGTGATAAGTTTGTAGTTTATTATGGCATAAAATGGCGCCGTTACAAATGATAATATGGTGGCAATTTCAATTAGGGTTTTCATTTCAGAGATAAAAAATAACAGAATAACTAATGTGCCTGTAATCAAAATGCTCATCCATAGAGCATAGCTATATTTAATCTGTTTTCCCATTAAAAGTTTACTGCTATATGACATAGCTCTAGGCGATGCATCCAGTGTTGTAATGGTGGTACTAAACATGGTCGTAAAGGCGGCAATGGCAATAATGAAATGGGTATATTGGCCGAGACTTTGGGTGTACATTTGAATCAACTGTGCCGAAAATATGGTAGCGTTTCCGCTAAAGTTTTCTTGAGAATTAAACATAACAAGAGCTCCTAAAGCTATAAATAAACAACCTATGACAATGGTGCTCGCGTAACCAATATTAAAATCTGTAATGACATTAGAAGCGTTATAATTTTTGGTGTTTTTTCGTTTCTCAAGTGTCCATAGAGATTGCCAAATGGTAACATCGAGTGGTGCAGGCATCCAGCCCATAAATGCAATAAGAAAGGCTATATCGGTTGTTTCTTTGGGGAATATTTGGGTTAAAGGGATGGTGTTTGCGTTTTTGGTATACGCAAGAATAACGGCGGCAATTGTACTAATGGTTAGAGTGATAATAATAATTTTCATCAGTATATCTAATAGCTTGAATCGGCCTATAAGCAAAATCAGTAAACAAATCACTGTAATCAGGATACTCCATATAGCAGGATTTGATGTAATCCCAAAAAGATTAGCTGCTAGTCCAGCTGTCACAATGGTGACTGCCGTTTGTATGGTAAACATAGTTGCCAGATTAAGCACGAAATAAGTGATTAGAATGGGTTTTCCAAGTTTTAGATATCCGTCAAGTAAACTTTCTCCTGTGGCTATTGCATAACGTGGGCCAAATTGAAAAAATGGATATTTACATACATGCACTAGTAGTAATGCCCATATTAGGCCAAATCCGAAATCTGCTCCTGCGCGAGTTGACTGGACAAGATGTGATACACCAATGGCGGCTCCAGCGAACAGTAAGCCCGGGCCAAGTTTTTTCAATAAAGTCATTTACGTATTGGTTGGAAACGTGTATAAACTTACTTTTTTTTGATGATTTCCGCTAATAATTTTTTTGCTCGAAGTAATTTCACTTTTACATTGTTCATCGGTTCTTTGATGTGGTCTGAAATTTCTTCGTAAGTCATTTCTTGGAAGTAACGCAAATGAATGACCTCTTGGTAGTGAGGTTTTAATTTTTTAATACACTGTAAGAGAGTAGCTAAGTTTTGTTCAGTGATAAGTAGGTCTTCGGCTGAAGGGGCATCATCTGCTAGGTTGTACATTGTTTCGTCTTCCATTTGGGAAGCTTGATTGGTAATGCTGTTTTTGCGTTTACGAACCAGGTCGATATGTACGTTCTTTGAGATCGTTATGAGCCAGGTTTTAAATTGGAAATTTTCATCAAAAGTATGTATACGATCGAAAGCCTTGGAAAAGGTCTGTATGGTGACGTCTTCGGCATCATTTTCATTTTTGGTACGTTGTAGTTGAAAACTATACACGTCATTCCAAAAGGAATCTAACAAAAAGCTAAAGGCCTTTTGATCGCCATTTTTGGCTTTTTGGATGTTTTGCTCGATTAAGGACGGTGTTATTTCCAATTGACCTGTTTTGAGAATCTATTTCTTATAAAGATAAGCAATTGAAAACAAACAAGAATGATTTCGTAAAAAGGGAGTAGCCATATCAGTTTGCTTTCGCCAAGTTTTTTTGCGCCATAGCCGAGAACAATATACAATGTAAACAGTTTTATACCTATTAAGGCTGTAATTACTATCCAATTATATTGTAGTATGAATAGCAGAATGGAAAGGAACCAGAATGCCAATTGTGAAAAGTAGAAAAGAGCAAGAATTAGCTTATGTTTTGGCTTATAATAGTTGGCCGTAGATACCTGCTTTTGCTTTTGAAGTATCCAACTTTTCCATGTGGTCTTAGGTGTTGAGTAGGTGAAGCTTTCTTTGTTAAAGTTAATGGCAATATTATCCTTGTTAGCGGCTTCGTTTATAAATAAATCATCCTCACCACTGCGAATATGCATATGACTCATAAACCCTCGAACTCTAAAAAACTCATCCCTATGGTAGGCCATATTTCTACCTACCCCCATATATGGCATTCCGCTGATGGCATAGGAAAAGTATTGTATGGCTGTGAGAACTGTTTCAAAGCGAATCAACTGATTTAGTAGTGAATGTTTAATAGTCTGGTATCCACCAAAACCTAAAACTATCGTTTGGGTATTAGAAAATGAACCAACCATTTGTTTTAACCAGTGTTTTCCAGCGGGACGACAGTCTGCGTCTGTAAAAATTAACAGATCGTTTTTGGCGGATTTAATACCTAAAGTAAGGGCGTATTTTTTTTTACCCCAAAAAGCCTCATTGTTGCGTACATCCACTATTTTAATACGACTGTCCCGATGAGCAAAGGACTCCATGACTTTAAGGGTATTATCGATGGAGGCGTCGTTTATCAGTACGATTTGAAAATTCTGATATTCTTGTTCTAGTATATATGGTAGGTTTTTCTCGAGGTTTTCAGCCTCGTTTTTAGCACAAATCAATACTGATACCGGTAAGGTATATTCACCATTAACTATTGGTTTAGCAAATGAAAACCGGCTAAAAATTCCCCAATAATATACGAGTTGAATGAACAGAACTATACATAGGGCAAGGAGTAAAATTGTAGGCATAGGCAGAAACCGAAACAGTATTAGTTTTTAATTGCTTCAGGATTTCTACATTCTTGTTCGTCAGGTAGTTTTCCGCAGAAACCACATGCTTCTCCTTCTTGGTTTAAAAAAGGACTTTGGCTAGCACATGTGCCAGCAAATTTACCATCTTTTTTTGCCCAAATTTTAATAGCAATTCCTGCAAAGGCCAATCCTAATAATACGATAGTTATAATGAGTAACTTCATTGCTGAATATTTTACGCAAAATTACAAAATAACTCTTGTCGTGCCTAATTATAGGGCTTTGTATTTCGGGAAGAATTTTAATTAATATAGTTGTGAAATGTCCTAGTAGACATTAACTTCAGCTTGAATGGAAATTCCAAATGTTTTGGCCACTTCTTTTTGGATTTTCTTTGCCACTTCCCATATTTCTTCCCCACTAGCTTTTCCATAATTCACTAACACCAATGCTTGATGTTGGTGAATTCCTGCGTCTCCAAACCTTTTACCTTTAAATCCGCATTGCTCAATGAGCCATCCTGCGGGAACTTTTGTCAATTCATCAGAAATAGAATAGGAAGGAATAGAAGGATAACGTATTTGTAATTGTTTAAATTGAGTGATAGGAATTACAGGGTTTTTGAAGAAACTTCCACTATTACCCAACTCCTTTGGGTCGGGAAGCTTGCTTTTTCTTATGCTTATTACAGCTTGTGAAACTTGTTGAATGGTGGGTGATTTGATTTCTTTCTTACTCAGCTCATCAGCTATGGCACCATATTTTGTGTGTAGTTCATGATTGTTTTTAGTAAGTTTCAAGATAACAGAGGTAATTATAAAATTGCCTTTCTCTGAATTTTTAAAAATGGAATCTCTATAGCCAAATCTGCAATCTTCAAGTGTAAAGGTGTGCTCCTCTAGAGTATTAATATTAACTGCCTTGCAATGGTCAAATACATCCTTGAGTTCAACGCCATAGGCTCCAATATTTTGTATAGGAGCAGTTCCAATATTTCCTGGTATTAGTGATAAGTTTTCAATGCCTCCAAAGTCTTTTTCTAGGCACCAAACAACAAACTCGTGCCAGTTTTCTCCTGCTTGGGCTTCTACCCAAACATGGTCATTGGTTGTTTTAAGTATAGAAATACCTTTTAGTTGGATATGAAGCACCAATGCTTCAATATCTTTAGTTAGAAGCATATTACTTCCACCACCTAAAATAAATAGAGGAAGTGTGTTGTCATGTAATAATTCTTTGAGCTGGGGTATGGATGTAACAGCTGCGTAATGGCTGGCTGTTACATCGATCCCAAAGGTATTATATGGTTGTAATGAAATATTGTGTTGAATGTTCATTATGCATTGTAGGCTTTTAAGGCTTCTTGAAGAATGCGTACTGCTCTAACAATTTTTTCTTTTTCAAGAACATATGCAATCCTTATTTGGTTTAGTCCTAAGCCTGGAGTTGAGTAAAAACCAGCAGCTGGCGCAACCATTACAGTTTCACCTTCATACTCAAAGTTTTCTAGCAACCATTGTGCAAAGTCATCTGCATTTGCAACAGGAAGTTCTGCAATGCAGTAAAAAGCACCTTTTGGATTGGCAACTTTTACTCCTGGAACTTTCGAAAGTTCTTCAATTAGGATGTCTCGACGTGATACATATTCAGTAATCACTTCGTCGAAATACGTTTGAGGTGTTTCCAGCGCAGCTTCACTTGCGATTTGAGCATAGGTCGGAGGAGAAAGTCTGGCTTGTGCATATTTAAGGGCAGTAGTTATGACTTCTTTGTTTTTACTTACCAAACAGCCTATACGAGCACCACACATACTGTATCGTTTTGAAACAGAATCAATCATGATGGCATGTTGCTCTAATCCTTCAATCTCCATGATAGAGTAATGCTTTACTCCATCATAGGCAAATTCACGATAAACTTCATCAGCAATCAAGAAAATATCGTGTTTCAATACAATTTGTGCGAGTTTTTCGATTTCTTCTTTAGAGTATAGGTATCCTGTAGGATTGCCGGGATTACATATGAGAATTGCCTTCGTTTTTGGAGTAATTAATTTTTCAAATTCTTCAATAGCAGGTAAAGCAAAATTGTCTTCAATTTTCGAAATTACTGGTACTATTTTTACCCCAGAAGCAGTTGCAAAACCATTATAGTTGGCATAGAAGGGCTCTGGAATAATAATTTCATCATCAGCATCTGCTATGCTACCCATGGCAAAAAGCAATGCTTCACTTCCTCCGGTTGTTATGATGATATCCTTAGCGACAACATCGATATTGTGATTTTTATAGTAAGCAGCTAATTTTTCTCGGTACTGTTCAGAGCCTTCACTTCGGCTATATTCTAGTACTTCAATGGTGTTGTTTTTAATAGCATCTAATGCTACCTGGGGTGTTTTGATATCAGGTTGGCCAATATTAAGATGGATTACTTTAATTCCCTTTTTTTTAGCGTCTTCAGCATAAGGAACTAATTTACGTATGGGTGACTCAGGCATCATTCTACCCTTGTTGGAAATGTGTGGCATAATTATGATTATTTAGATAGGCAAATTTGCAAATTATATTTCATATGGAGTACTAAAATGAAGGTGTAATCTTTTGTTAAAATGATAAATAGAAAACCAAAATTTTAGTAATTTAACAATAGTTAACCCTATGGCTCTGTGAGAATTAATAAATACCTAGTTTTTTTTCTGCTTTTGTTTATCTCTTTGAACCTTCTTTCTCAAGGAAAAATGCAAATGATTAATGGGAAAGAATCAGTTTCTTTTCGATTTGAATTAATAAGCAATCTGATAGTGTTTCCTGTTGAGATAAATGGAGTGGAACTCTCCTTTTTACTTGATTCAGGAGTAAGTAGGCCTTTGCTTTTTAATATTACTGATTTAGATTCACTTCAAATTAAAAATGCTGAAAATATATTTATAAGGGGTTTGGGAGGTGGAGAACCTATTAAGGCAATTCAATCAAAGGGTAATACCTTTTCAATTCATCCTGATGTTAAGAATTTTTCACAGGACTTATTTGTTATCGTAGATGAGGAGATTAATTTCTCTCCTCGATTAGGAATTCCTATTCATGGAATTATTGGATACGATATTTTTAAGGAATTTGTGGTTAAGATTGATTATTCAAAGAAAAAACTAACCTTGTATAATCAAGACGCTTTTAAAAAGAGACCTTGTCGAAAATGTGAGACCTTGCCACTAACAGTTATAAAGGATAGAGCCTATTTGGATCTATATGCTCAACAAGACACGACCTCAATTCCTGTTAGGTTGCTGCTAGACACAGGGAGTAGTGATGCCATATGGTTATTTGAAGATGTTGACCATGGTATTGTTGAGCCACAAAATTTTTATGTTGATTTTTTAGGAAGAGGATTAAGTGGTAGTGTGTTTGGTAAGCGGGCAAAATTAACAGCGCTATCAATTGGTGATTTTAGAATTAAAAATGTGAAGTGTGCTTTTCCATTTGAGGAAAATATAGGGTATCTACGTTTTTATGCGGATCGAAATGGAAGTATAGGGGGAGAGGTACTTAGTAAGTTTAATGTCATAATTAATTTCCGTGATGGGGAAATTGTTTTCAAGAAAAACAGTCGATTTAGAAAGCCTTTTTTGTACAATCTCAGTGGAGTTGAATTGCAACATAATGGAATGCGAGTAGTTCGCGAGTTGGAGGACCTTGCTTCAAATGCAGGTTATGGCTCAAACAATAATTCAGAGGGCAAAGTTATTTCTTTGGTGAGTCTGTATACTTTAATTTTAAAACCAGCCATAGAGGTTGCTGAGGTTCGTCCAGGATCACCTGCAGCTGAGGCTGGACTGGTAAAAGGAGATGTGATATTATCTATAAATGGTAAAGAAGCTCACCATTATACCTTGCAACAACTTTTAGAAATGATAAATAAAGAAGCGGGAGAGCGAATAAAATTAGTAGTGGATCGAAATGGGTCTAATTTAATTATTGGGTTTACTTTAAAAAATATTCTATAAAAAAACCTCGCATCATGCGAGGTTTTAAAAAGTACTTTTTTATCTGCTGGCTTCAATAATGGTTCCTTTAATTTTTAACACCTTTGTTGGTGTATCTGAATTAGAAAGCACCGTAATAGTTTTGCGAATTGGGCCAACACGGGTAGTGTCATATTTTACTTGAATCTTTCCAGTTTTTCCTGGAGCAATTGGCTCTTTTGGCCATTCAGGTACAGTACAACCACAGCTTGAATTAATTTTAGTAATCACCAAAGGGGCATTTCCTGTATTTGTAAATTCAAACACTCGAAGGCCATCACTTCCTTTTTGTATGGTGCCATAATCAATTTCATCTGTTTTAAATTCCATCTTCGCAACAGCATTTTGGGCGCTTACCGTAACGGTAAATGCTGCTAAAAATAGTAATGTAATTAACTTTTTCATGGTTAAAGATTTATGATAATTATTGTAAATGTAGGCACTTTTTACACTATATGCAAAACAAACATTTGTTTTTGTAATCGTTGCGTATTACCTACTTTTGCAAATTAAATAACAAAAAGCAAGCCAAAAATGGAAATCCCATCTAAATACGAATCGCAACAAGTAGAGAATAAATGGTATGCTTACTGGATGAAAAACAATTACTTTCATTCGGTTCCAGACTCTAGAGAACCTTACACAATTGTAATACCACCTCCCAATGTGACTGGAGTGTTACATATGGGGCATATGCTGAATAATACTATTCAAGACGTTTTAATACGCCGTGCTCGACTAAAGGGATACAATGCCTGCTGGGTGCCTGGAACTGACCATGCTTCTATTGCGACAGAAGCCAAAGTCGTGGCGAAGCTAAAAGAACAAGGTATTCAGAAATCTGAAATAAGCCGTGAGGATTTCTTAAAGCATGCTTGGGAGTGGACTCATGAGTATGGTGGGGTTATTTTGGAGCAGTTGAAAAAATTGGGATGTTCATGTGACTGGGATCGGACAAAGTTTACCATGGATGAGGATATGTCGGCCTCCGTAATTCGTGTCTTTGTTGATTTGTATAATAAGGGATTGATATATAGGGGATACCGTATGGTTAACTGGGATCCTGAGGCTAAA
The DNA here is from genome assembly GCF_028743515.2 of Imtechella halotolerans. GTDB lineage: Bacteria > Bacteroidota > Bacteroidia > Flavobacteriales > Flavobacteriaceae > Imtechella > Imtechella halotolerans. The sequence continues at coordinate 120,341 of NZ_CP117969.2, forward strand.
ACTACCCTTTCCGACGAAGAAGTTATTTATGAAGAGAGACAAGGGTTGCTATATCATTTGGCTTATGCCGTTGAAGGAAGTGAAGAAAAGGTGGTCATTGCAACTACCCGCCCTGAGACAATTTTAGGGGATACGGCAATTTGTATTCATCCAGAGGATGAACGATATACTCATTTACATGGTAAAAAGGCAATTGTGCCTATAAGTGGTCGTGTAATTCCAATTATTTTAGATGAGTATGTCGATAGAGAATTTGGTACGGGATGTTTGAAAGTTACACCAGCTCATGATGTAAATGATAAAGAATTAGGAGAAAAACATGGATTAGATGTAATTGATATTTTTAATGAAGATGCGACCTTAAATGCCTATGGTCTACATTATCAAGGTAGAGATCGTTTTGAAGTTCGTAAAATGATTGCTAAAGAGCTGGAGGAAAAAGGCTTCTTGGTAAAGACTGAAAATCATATTAACAAAGTTGGGACTTCTGAAAGAACGAAGGCTGTTATTGAACCACGATTGTCGGATCAATGGTTTCTTAAAATGGAAGACCTAGCTGAGCCAGCTCTAAAAGCGGTGTTAGAAACGCAAGAAATAAAATTATATCCTAAGAAGTTTGAGAATACCTACCGCCATTGGATGGAAAATGTGCGTGATTGGAATATTTCACGTCAATTATGGTGGGGACAACAAATACCTGCCTATTACTATGGGTCGGAAAAACACGAGTATGCTGTAGCAGAAACCAAGGAGGCTGCTTTGGCTCTGGCCCAAGCAAATAGTGGAAATATGGCGCTTACACTTGAAGATTTACGTCAAGATGAAGATGCCTTGGATACTTGGTTCTCATCCTGGTTATGGCCAATGAGTGTTTTTGGAGGTATAATAGATCCTGATAATGAAGAGATAAAGTATTATTATCCTACTAATGATTTGGTTACAGGACCTGACATTCTTTTCTTCTGGGTAGCACGAATGATTATTGCAGGATACGAATATGAAGGTAAAAAGCCATTTAATAATGTGTACCTCACAGGATTAGTGCGTGATAAACAACGTAGAAAGATGTCTAAGTCGTTGGGGAATTCTCCAGATGCGCTTAAACTTATTGAAGATTATGGAGCTGACGGTGTAAGAGTAGGATTGTTGTTGTCATCTGCCGCCGGAAATGATTTGTTATTTGATGAAGCTTTATGTCAACAAGGTAAAGGCTTTGCAAATAAAATATGGAATGCTTTTAGATTAGTTAAGGGATGGGAAGTAGACAAGGTCTTAGAACAGCCAGATACCGCTAATAAGGCTATTGCATGGTATGAGGCTAAGCTGCAACACACCTTAGTTGAAATAGAGGATCATTTTGCTAAATATAGAATTTCTGACGCATTAATGGCTATTTACAAATTGGTATGGGATGATTTTTGTTCTTGGCTTTTGGAAATGGTGAAACCCGCATATCAAGCACCAATAGACTCAAAGACTTACAGTGGGGTTATTCAATTATTTGAATCGAATTTAAAGTTGTTACACCCATTTATGCCATTCTTGACAGAGGAAATTTGGCAACTTATAGAAGAGCGTACTCCGGAGCAAGCATTAATTATTGCTAAATGGCCGGAAATGAAGACATATGATGATTCATTGTTGCAGCAGTTTGAATTTGCAACGGAAGTTATTTCAGGAATACGTACGATTCGAAAAGAGAAAAACATACCGTTTAAAGATGTTCTCTCCCTATCGGTGCTTAATAATGAGAATGTCGATTCAAATTGGGATACCACTATTGAAAAGTTAGGAAATATTGATTCTTTGGTGTATGTAACAGCTCCAGTAGAAGGAGCACTTTCTTTTCGAGTGAAGTCTAATGAGTATTTTGTTCCTGTTCAAGGAACTGTGGATGTAGTCGCTGAAATTGCCAAAATTGAAGAAGAGCTTGCTTATACAGAAGGCTTTTTACGATCTGTAAGAGGAAAGCTCTCTAATGAGAAATTTGTAAGTGGTGCTCCTGAGAAAGTGGTGGAAATGGAGCGTAAGAAAGAAGCAGACGCCCTAGCTACAATAGAAACCTTAAAACAGAGTCTGAAAAATCTTAAATAATGTTAAGGCTCCGAATGGAGCCTTATTATTTGTTAAAAAAATGGTAACTTGTATACCAGTGTAATGTACTAAACGTTCTAATATTAAAATAAAATTTTATGAAGAAAATAGTAACTTTATTAATAGTGATTTCTGTAGTAATGGCTTGCGGAACTAGTAAAACTGTAAGGGAGTCAAAAAGAGTGATTAAAGGAGAATGGACGCTTAGCAGTGTGACCTATAATCAAGCAGGTACATATGCAGTAACGCTGCTTAATGATGCAACGAAAGAATGTTTCGAAGGAAGTTATTGGCGATTTATACCTAATAATAATTCAGGGGTATATACAATTTCAAAAACAGGATGTGCAGAAGGCGATCGTCATTTTATTTTTACCATTGATGAGGTTGATGCTGTCTCAGGGTACTATGATTTCCTCTTGAAGCCTACAGACGCTAAAGGAAGGTCGGAAACGAATGCAGGTTACAGGATGCAACTTACAAATTTGTCTGAAACGATGATGACATGGCAGCAAACTTTGACGGTTGAGGGACGTCCCTTTGTAATTACCATGAATTTTATTAAGTAGTATATTATTTTAAAAACATAAAACATATAACGATGAAACGTATTTTAAAGCAGTCTGTAGTTTTTATTATGGTAACTTCTCTACTTGTTGGTTGTGAAGCTACTCGTAATGCTAATAACTCTCAGAAAGGAGCTGTAATTGGAGCAGCTGGTGGTGCAATTATTGGTGCAATTATTGGTAATAATGCTGGAAAAGGAGGAAACGGAGAATTGGGCGCTGTGATAGGAGGTGTTGTTGGTGGTACTGCTGGAGCAGTAATTGGAAATAAAATGGATAAACAAGCTCAAAAGATTGAGGAAGAAATACCAGGAGCAGTAGTTGAGCGAGTAGATGATGGAATTGTGGTAACCTTTGATGAAAATAGTGGTGTTTATTTTGATACTAATAAGTATAACATTAATTCCGCGTCTCAGGCGACTCTTGATAAATTAATAAGTGTTTTAAAGGAATATCCAGATACCAATATTTTGGTGGTAGGTCATACAGACAGTACTGGTTCTGCTGAATACAATATGACATTGTCTAAAAATAGAGCCTATTCAGTTACAAATTATTTTACCAGTAAAGGTTTGAATTCTTCTCGATTCACAACCAATTGGTTTGGAGAAGAGCAGCCGTTGCATGATAATTCTACAGCGGAAGGAAGAGCTAAAAATAGAAGAGTAAATGTGGCCATCGTTCCTAATCAAAAGATGATAGAAGATGCCAAACGTGAAGCAGGAAACTAAGTGATAAATTATAGGTAAAAGAAAAGCGGTTATTTAACCGCTTTTTTTATGGGATAAATCTATTTACTAGATCAATATATTTTTCTTTTGCTTGTTTTTCCGATAAGTTGCGAGCTTGAAAAAGAGCATTTGTTTTAAAAGCATTGATTAGTGGTTTTCTGCTTCCAGGTGATGAATCGATTTTGTTGGCTATCTTATAGTAGGCATACAATCGCAATAACAAATCTGCCGGAAGGGGATCTGTATAACTGTTTACTTTGTTAACAGCTTCTTCAAATGCTTCATTTAATTCTTCTGTTGTCATTTTAGTGAGCGATTATGTCAACTCCTCCTTTTACTTTTTGTCCTAAGATTACATTAACATTAGTGCCAATAGGCAAATAAAGATCAACTCTTGAGCCAAATTTAATAAAACCAGCATCTGCTCCTTGTGAAGCCATATCACCTTCTTTAGCATAGTTGACAATACGCTTAGCGAGGGCTCCAGCAATCTGTCGATATAATACTTTGCCGTATACCTTATTCTCGACAACGATAGTAGTTCGTTCGTTTTCTTCGGAAGCTTTTGGGTGCCATGCAACTAGGTATTTCCCGGGGTGATATTTACTAAAAAGGATTTTTCCTCCAATCGGATATCGAGTTACATGCACATTGATAGGTGACATAAAAATGGAAACCTGTAAACGCTTATCTTGAAAGTATTCTTTTTCAAACACTTCTTCTATAACAACAACTTTACCGTCAACTGGAGCAATAACGTGACTGTCGTTTGGTGTTGTTTTACGTTTTGGATTTCTAAAGAATTGTAGAATCAATACTAAAAATATAAGTGCAATTGCTTGAATGCTTTTTTCAAGCCAGATAGGCTCAATATAAAAATGAGCTAAAACACATGTGATTGCTACAATCGTAAATGTTACCAGAATGATTTTGTGGCCTTCTTTATGAAACATAGTTGAAAATTTGTAAGGTTATATAGGCAAATGGTGCTGCAAAGATAAGGCTATCTAGTCTGTCAAGCAATCCCCCGTGACCAGGTAAAATTGCTCCGCTGTCCTTAACGTTAGCCATACGCTTAAATTTAGATTCTACTAAATCACCTAAAGTACCCGTAACTACTACTACAACCGCCAGTAGTAACCACTTCCACAGACTAATACTATCTTCATAAGCTGCTAGAATAAATGCCGCAGCTAATGAAAAAATTACCCCACCGATAAATCCCTCAATGGTTTTTTTGGGAGAAACACTTTCAAATAGCTTTCTTCTTCCAAAGGTGCGACCTACCAAATAGGCAAACGTGTCGTTTACCCAAATCAGAATAAAAATTCCTATAATCAGTAACTTGGCAAATGGAACAGTATGGTGATAGGGTATTACGGTCAGAAAAAGACATCCACCTCCAATATAAAAAAGGCTAATGATAAATTTATGTGCATTTGTGAGAATCAATGGCTTTTTGGAATACAAGTTGCTGATTAAAAATAAATTAACTAACAAAGTGATAAGTAAGAGCAAACCTATCATAAAGTCTTCTTTGTTAAGGTAAATGTAAAACCACCATAAAAACATAAAGGCTATAAAAATATAATAGCCACTGAGTTTTATTATTTTTTTGAATTCAAACAGACAGATTAAACCAAAAGCCAAAAAAAGAAAATCAAAGGCATTAGGGTCTAACATTACTGCAGCTAGTAGTAAGAAAACATAGAGAATGCCAGTAATTGAGCGCTTAAAGAGTTCTTTCATCTAAATTGTGTTAGTGCAATATAGGAGTATTTACCGCCCTGTGAACTATAAATCTTCCAACAGCAGCAAATATAAGTTTTTACTGCTACTTCCATAGGTCATAAAGTCTTTTTCTTCTTTTATCTCGAAATGCTTTATAGTAGTGATATTGGATGGTATCTTGTCTTGATTTTTATTTTTTATACCACGTAGGCCTTCTCCAATATTTTCTACCAATTGACTGGTAGTTGCATAAACAATAAAGTTGTCTGGTAACTCTTTTAATTTTTTCTCTTTAATTTGATTGGACGAGATTAGAATGGAGCCATTGTCAGCTACTAATGCTTCGCAAGTGGTTAAAAAAGAAGCAGCATTAGGGTTTTGATGGGTATACTCAATATCAAAACCGTTGAAAACTCGTGGAAGTTGGTTGTCAATGCAGTACATTTGACCACCCTGCCATCGATTTTCAGTAAGTATATTTTCGAAACTTTCCAGTACTTCTTCCAATGAGTCACAGTAGATAAATTTGCCACCATTTTTTTTGAAATTGATGGTAAATTTTTCATCAACAGGTAATTGTATTTCCGGCATAAATTTGCCGCGTTCTTCATTAGTTTCGCTATCGGAATTTTTCTTAGAATTAAAATTAAATAATTTTCTAAACAGACTCATGTTTTGAGCTTGGGGATTCAATAATAGCTATCTCAGAGTAAAGATATAAAAAACTTACTTAATGCATCTGTTTAATATTGTTTTTTGTCTTTTTTATGTCACATTGGGAGAAAGCAAACTTTTGTGTAGAATTCAGATAAGATAGAAGTTACATTATTTAGTTGTTGTTAGGGGATAAACCACCTGTTTTGTTTCCTATATCAGATTTATTTCCACCTTAATTTTTTCTTTGGTAATGGTAATAATGTACTATTTTGGCTATAAAAGTAGTGTTATTTTGTTTGTCAGTTTTAGACCTATCGATACCTTTTTAATTTAGGAAAAACACTGTTTAAACTAACGGTGAATGACGTAATTTGTTTTCTGAATTTCTCGTTGGAGTGAAGATGATGATTTTCAAAAAAAAACTAGACTGGGCAAGCCTAGTCTAGTTTTTCTGTAGTTATAGTAAAGGAATACCTTTATTCAGTAACGCTTTCCTGTTGAGGTTCTTCTTGGTTAAAATTTCGTTCCCCAAAGATAGTTTCTAAATCATCTTTAAAAATAACTTCTCGTTCTAAAAGAAGATTTGCTAATTCCGTAAGTTTATCCTTATTATCTTCCAATAGTTGAACTGCGCGTTCATACTGAGATTCAATAATAGTTGAGATTTCTTTGTCAATTATTTGAGCAGTCTCCTCACTATATGGCTTTGAAAAGTTATATTCAGATTGACCAGTTGAGTCGTAATAAGTAAGGTTACCAATCTTGTCATTTAATCCATATATGGTCACCATGGCACGCGCCTGTCTTGTTACCTTTTCTAGGTCACTTAATGCGCCGGTAGAAATCTTGTTAAACATTACTTTTTCTGCTGCACGACCTCCTAAAGTGGCACACATTTCATCAAGCATTTGCTCAGTACGGACAATTTGTCTTTCTTCTGGAAGGTACCAAGCAGCTCCTAAAGATTGTCCTCTTGGCACTATAGTTACCTTCACCAGTGGAGCAGCATGTTCAAGCATCCAACTTACTGTTGCATGACCAGCTTCATGGAAGGCAATCGTTTTCTTCTCATCAGGAGTAATTATTTTGTTTTTCTTTTCTAGACCACCGACAATACGGTCTACCGCGTCTAAAAAGTCTTGACGATCTACTGCTTTTTTACCTTTACGAGCAGCAATTAAAGCAGCTTCATTACATACATTGGCAATATCAGCTCCTGAAAAACCTGGTGTTTGTTTCGATAGGAAATCCAAATCTAGGGTCTCTGAAGTTTTGATAGGGCGTAGGTGAACTTCGAAAATTTCTTTTCGTTCATTTAGATCAGGTAGGTCTACATAAATCTGTCTATCAAATCGACCTGCGCGCATTAGAGCCTTGTCAAGTACATCTGCACGGTTTGTAGCAGCTAGTACTATAACATTGGTGTTAGTTCCAAAACCATCCATCTCAGTTAATAGCTGGTTAAGTGTATTTTCACGTTCATCATTTGAACCTGTAAAATTGTTTTTTCCACGTGCTCTACCAATAGCATCGATTTCATCAATGAAAATAATAGCAGGTGATTTTTCTTTTGCTTGTTTGAAAAGGTCACGTACTCGAGAAGCACCAACTCCAACAAACATTTCAACAAAATCAGAACCAGAAAGTGAGAAGAAAGGAACCCTAGCTTCGCCAGCTACAGCCTTGGCAAGTAATGTTTTACCAGTTCCCGGAGGGCCTACTAGTAAAGCACCCTTAGGGATTTTACCTCCTAATGAAGTGTACTTTTCAGGTTGTTTTAGGAATTCTACGATTTCCTGAACCTCCTCTTTAGCTCCTTCTAGGCCTGCAACGTCTTTAAAAGTGACCTTGGTGTCATTCTTTTCATCAAAAAGTTTGGCTTTTGATTTTCCAATATTGAAAATTTGGCCACCAGCACCTCCAGCACCACCACCTGACATACGACGCATTAAGAAAATCCAAATACCGATAATTAAAACAAATGGTAATAGAGTGATTAATAAATCTCCAATTACGTTTTGCTCTGTTTTGTATTCTCTTGTAGTGGTAAGGTTGTTTTCTGCGACAATTTGATCGAACTTATTTTCAAAATTGCTCAAATCACCCAATTCAAATTTGTATTGAGGAATTTCACTACTTGCACCGCTTGAAATAAGCGAGTTGTCTCCGCGTACATCTTTATGAGCTTCTTTTTCAAGTGCTTCAGGGGTTAGGTATATTTTAGCTTCCCTTTTGTTAACAACTACAACTCTAGCTACATCACCATTTCTTAGAAATTCTTCAAATTTAGCTTGAGATGTTTCTTTGGGTTGGTACCACATTCCTCCTCCGGAGAAAAAGTTCATTCCGAAGATGAAAAGTAGTAGGATAGCATATATCCAATAAGCTGAAAACTTAGGTCTTTTATTTTGTTTTTCTTTTGTCATGTCTAATAATTAGTTTGAATAGAGGTTACTTTGGCATCTCCCCAAAGGCCTTCAATGTCATAATATTCTCTTACATGTTTTTGAAAAACATGTACCACCACATCCACATAGTCCATTAATACCCACTCGGCATTGTCCGTTCCTTCAACATGCCAAGGTTTGTCTTTGGTTTCTCTGCTTACAATTTTTTGGATGGAATTTACAATGGCATTAACCTGTGTGTTAGAGGAACCATTGCATATAATGAAATAGTCGCAAACCGTATTTTCTATCTCTCTTAGGTCAAGAATATCTATATCTTTCCCCTTTACCTCTTCTATGCCTTTTAAGATAACAGCAATTAATTGATCTGCACTACCGCTCTTTTTTACCATTAATTTTAATTATTTTGCACAAAGTTATTATTTTTTTGGTTTCATAACCATTGGATTTAACAATACGTTATAACCAAAACCAATTTTCTTTCTATGCACATCGTCAAACTTAATGCCATTGATTCTACAAATACCTATTTGCGGCAATTTGCCATGCAATATCCTTTGCAGGATTATACAGTGATTTACACAGACGAACAACTGTCAGGACGTGGGCAAATGGGAACAATATGGATTTCTCAACCTGGCAAAAACCTTACGTTTAGTGTGTTGAAACACTTTAAAGGGTTTCCCTTGGAACAACTTTTTTTTGTCAACATGAAAGTTTCTTTGGCAGTATTTAAGACATTGAGGCAGTTGAATATTCCCGATGTACATATAAAGTGGCCAAACGACATTTTGTCAGCCAATGCTAAGATTGGGGGTGTATTGATTGAAAATTCGGTTAAGAATGCTACCACATTTGAGAGTATTATTGGAATTGGACTTAATGTAAACCAAATAGAATTTAATGGTCTTCAGAGTGTTTCCTCGTTACAACGCATTACAGGGAAAACTTTTGACCTTGATGAATTACTACATCACTTAGTTTCAGCATTGATCAGTGAGTTGGATGATTATTCTCAGTGGGATTTGGAAGTTCTGCAGCAGGAATATGAAGCTCAATTGTTTCGAATTAATAAGCCATCAACTTTTAAAAAGCAGGATGGTAGTTTGATCATGGGATTTATTCGTGGTGTCTCAGAGACTGGTAAACTGATTGTGGAGCTTGAAGATGCTATTTTTCAAGAGTTTGATTTAAAGGAAGTGAAATTGTTGTATTAAAAAAGCCCAGATTTATCTGGGCTTTTAATATCATATTAAGGGATGGTGTTTATAAGTTTTTCATTTTCTCAACCAAGGTGCCAATGAAGTTGGTGATAGGACCTTTTACCATCATTGCCATCATTGGGTTAAATGAACCTTCAAATTGAAGTTGAGCATCAGTTTGCTCTCCTAAAGCATCAAGATTTGCTGTTAAAGTAAAAGGAAGTTTATCACTAGCAGCACCTAATACAACTTTAGAGTGGGGAGTTGATTCCTTCAATTCCAAAACTATCTCCGGCATCCCTTTAAGCGCAAATAAGAAACGTTTATCGCTCAGGACTTCGAATTTACTAATGTTATCTGGCATCAATTTTTCAAAGTTTTTGATGTCAGTTAGTAATGTATATAGCTCTTCAGCTGATTTTGGTACTGTTATTTTAGGACTTTCTATATTCATTTTTTTATCACTAAATTGTTAGGTATTATTTCCAATCAGCAGGATTGGTCCGCCAAGTTTTTAAAATAGCTACGTCTTCTTCGTTGATGTACTTGGTGTCCATGGCCTGTTCTAGTAAATGGTCATAGTTGCTCAAGGTATAGACACTCAGATTTTCTTTGGAAAAATTTTCTTCTGCAACAGCAAACCCATAAGAGAAAATGGCAATCATTCCTTTTACATTGGCACCTTGTGCTTTAAGTGCGGTTACCGCATTAAGACTACTTTTTCCGGTACTAATAAGATCTTCTACGACTACTACATTTTGACCCTTATCAAGAAAACCTTCAACCTGGTTTTCGCGACCATGCTTTTTAGGTTCAGGTCTAACGTATACAAAAGGAAGTCCCATATACTCCGCAACGAGCATTCCAATGCCTATGGCTCCTGTGGCAACTCCTGCAATTACATCTGGTTTACCAAATGTTTTTTCCAGTTGTTTAGCCATGTTTTCGCGCACATAATTACGAATAGGTGGAAATGAAAGTATGATTCTATTGTCGCAATAGATAGGGGATTTCCAGCCTGATGCCCATGTAAAAGAATTTTTGGGATTCAACTTTATTGCATTAATTTGCAATAATAGCTCGGCTGTTTTTTTGGCTGTGTTCTTTTCTAAAATCATGACGCAAATGTATGAAGTTTTTATAAACGAACGACCCATCATTTTGACAAATACACTTGTCAAAGAAACCGATTTCAAACAATACCTTCTTGAAGACGCTCGGGTTGAATACATTATAAAGCAGCTTTCCAAGGGTAAAATAAAAGCGGCTCACTTGTATCATCCAGATGAACAACAATTGTTAAAGCGATTTAAAAATAAAATTCCCATTGTAGTGGCAGCCGGAGGGCTTGTAACCAATCCGGAAGGTCAGGTGCTTTTTATAAAAAGAAATGGAAAATGGGATTTACCAAAAGGAAAGCTAGATAAGGGAGAGACCATTGAGGAAGCCGCTTTACGGGAAGTTGAAGAAGAGACGGGTGTTAAAAAGCTTAAGCTGGGAGAATTCATAGGCAGAACCTACCATATCTTTAAACGTAATGGTGATTACAAGCTAAAAGAAACCTACTGGTACAAAATGACTACAAATTACAAAGGTAAATTAGTGGCACAATGTGATGAAGGGATAGAAGAAGTAGTTTGGAAAACACAAGATCAAATCCCAGTAGCATTAAAATATTCTTATGCGAATATTAGAAGATTGTTTCAATAAAAAAAAGACGTTTAAAGGACGTCTTTTTTTATAGTATTTATTCCATTAGTCTAAATATGGGATATCGCATATGTGCTTTTTCATAATGAGGTGAATTTTTGTATATCCAATCTAGTTGTTGGTACCAATTTTCAGAAAAGGACTCGTTTTCAGCTCGTTTGGCTTCGAATTCAGATTTTAATTGTGGATTATTGTCTAGAATTTCTTTGGCAATATCCTCAAAAACATACGCTGAAAAACCTTCTTTTTGTTGGAGAATAGTGTCGAAGAAATTCCAATTAAAGAATGAATCTGGTGCCTCTGGTTCCAATACTTCCAAAAGATATCTTAACCCTGGTTGTTGAATGTCTATGAGATAATCACCTTTACGTACCGAAATACTATCTTGGTGTTTAGTAACTGTTGTATTGTAATGTTGATAATGTCCTTCAAAAGGGGTCGTGCGGGTTTGAAATGTTTCAATCCGGTAATATTCTGCCCATATTTTCTTATCCTGATCAACCTGATTCATAGTGATCTTGTTTTTTTGAAGTAACTCTATAATTTTATGCCATCCTTGTGGAATAATGTATCCTTTAGGTACATTTACCATTTTTGTAGGTTTGAAATAATTTTGATATACAATTTCCTTACTAAAAGGTTGGTTGCGATCATATTTTAACCTTGGAAGACCTGTTACTTCACTTGTTATGGTATCCGCCTTATACCCTTTGAATTCAAAAGTTGAAAAACGGGTGGTGTCAAGTTCCCAATCCACTGGGTACTGACTTAATTGTGCAAAGTATTCTTCATTTTTCTTACGTGTTTGACTAATAGTCTCTGCATCTTTGTCGACAAGATCAATCATGCTTTTCATGAGCTCATAGGTGCCTTCAACACGCTCTTTGTAAGGTTTAAGCATGTGTGTTTCCACAGTTATTCCTAATACATTCCAAAGGGCGCTGTATCCTACAGAGTAGCGTGGATAATCCATGAATTGCGAGAATCCATGGTCTGGAGGCTTATTCCAAACATTAACATAGGGAGTAATAATCCAATTTCGATCAGGAAGGCTGTCATGTTCCTTGCTCATGGTTTTTGCTGCCAGTGATTTTTCTAAATCAGGTACCATTTTAGTATGAAGGTATTCTCCTAATTCACCACCAAGTTTATTGTGTTGAGTGAATAAATGGGTAAGGACATATTGATAATCTGCTCCGTTGCTCACATGATTGTCTATTAGGACATCAGGTTGTACAAGGTGAAATATTTCGGCAAATGATTGCGCATTTTTAGTGTCCGATTTTATGAAATCACGGTTTAAGTCATAATTGCGCGCATTTCCTCTAAATCCATATTCTTGAGGTCCATCTTGATTAACTCTAGTGGTGCTGTTGCGATTAAGAGCGCCACCAATATTGTATACAGGAATTGCTACAATAACAGTGTTTTTAGGTGCTTCCAGTTGTTTTTGTGCCAAGTTGCGTATAAGTAGCATGGTTGCATCGATACCATCAGGCTCTCCTGGATGAATGCCATTATTTATTAAAATGATCCTCTTATCCTTACGGATATTATTGAAATTGAAATCTCCATCTGGATTATACGTTACAATGTGAAGTGGGTAACCACTATCGGTAAGTCCCATTGTTTGTAAAGCAACCGTTGTATAAGATTGTGATAGTTCTTTGTAAAAATCAATTACTTCCTGATAGGATGGAGTTTCTTTTCCATTAGATTTTTCATATCGAGTTACAAAACTATCCTTTTTAGATGTTAAAGGGGAATCACAGCCGTAAATAATAACTAATAATAGGCTAATACAGAATTGTTTCATGAATAGAAGGTTTGGCTAATCAAACATACTAAAAAAACAACAACATGTTATAAAAATTAGACAGAAAGCAATTAATCAATAACCAAGGGAGTTTTTTTAGTTCTATTCCAGATGAACACTGTTGGGTACTAACACGGAATAATCTCCACCATTGCGAATCACATCTCGAACAATAGATGATGAAATATAAGAAGTACTGGCCGCTGTTAATAGGAATACTGTTTCAATACCTGATAACTTTCTGTTTGTATGTGCTATCGCTTTTTCAAACTCAAAATCAGCTGGGTTTCTCAATCCTCGTAGAATAAACTGTGCATCAATTTCTTTGCAGAAATCCACTGTTAGTCCCTGATAGGTAACTACTTTTATTTTAGGTTCATTGGAAAATGCTTTTTTAATAAATGCCATTCGTTCTTCTAGTGTAAACATATACTTTTTTTCGGCATTGATTCCAATGGCTACAACTACTTCATCGAACAAGTGTACTCCACGTTTTATGATGTCATAATGACCTAAAGTAATTGGGTCAAATGATCCTGGAAATAGGGCTCTTCTCATACTTAAATTTTTGTTACTTGGTTAAAGCCAATTCAAGTGCGTTATCAAATAATTCACTTAATGAAATACCTGCCTTGGCCGCTTGTTGAGGAAGTATACTGGCCTCTGTAAGTCCAGGGACGGTATTTACCTCTAAAAGATGTGGTTCACCTTCCACAAAGATATACTCACTTCGACTAAACCCTTTCATTTTTAAGACTTCGTATACCTTTTTGGCTGTTGCACTTACTTTTGCAGCCATCTCATCACTAATACGTGCCGGGGTAATCTCTTGGGATTGACCAAGATATTTTGCCTTATAATCAAAGAAATCATTGTCGGAAACAATTTCTGTGATCGGTAAAACAGTAACATTCCCCTTATAATTAATTACTCCTACAGATACTTCCGTTCCATCAAGAAAAGATTCTATAATGATCTCGTCATCTTCCTTAAAAGCTACCTCTACAGCATTCAGCATGTCTTCCTCAGCGTATACTTTGCTAACTCCAAAGCTACTTCCGGCCTTGTTAGCTTTTACAAAACAAGGTAAGCCTACCGCGTTAATGATGGCTGGAATATCTATGGTGTCCCCTAAGTTAAGATAATAGGATTTGGCTGTTTTAATTCCATAAGGCTTCAATACTGAAAGTAAGTCACGTTTATTAAATGTAAGAGCGGCCTGGTAGAAATCACAGCTTGTTTGTGGTATTCCTAGTAATGCAAAGTAGGCTTGCAAATAACCATCTTCTCCAGGACTGCCATGAATTGCGTTAAAAACACCATCAAATAGGATGTGTTGACCATCAATAGTAATTGAAAAATCATGACGGTTAACTGGAATTTCACTTCCATCATCAGCAATATAAACCCATTTTTCTTTGAGAAGATGAATTCGGTATCCTTTGTATTTTTGGATATCTAGGTTAGCATACACCACATTTCCACTTTGAAGCGAGATATTATATTCGCTGGAGTACCCTCCCATTACAATAGCAATATTCTTTTGCATACAGCTGAAAAACTTTCAAGATTTGTAACTTCAAAAATAAAACTAATTTGACGATATAAGTGTCCTAATATAATTATTTGTGATAAGGTGTCTACAATAAAAACTGGGTACGCATGGTTTTTTATATATTTGTCATCCTAAACAAAAGGTATGAGTATCTTCCGATTTCTTGTTAGTAAAACATTTGTAAAGCAGCTTGTGATAGCTGGAATATTATTGATTGTATTGGTGTTTTTAACCTTGCAAATGCTTAAAGTCCAAACAAATCATGGTGAACATGTTGCTGTTCCAGATTTATCTAAAAAATCATTACATGAAGTGGCTGAAATTCTCGAAGCGACAGATTTAAGGTTTGAGGTTTTAGATTCCACGGATTATAATCCTAAATACCCTGTTTATTCTGTTATTGATCAAAACCCTAAGGCGGGTTCTCAAGTTAAACAAAACCGTAAAATTTATTTAACCATTAATCCATCAGGTTATCGTAAGGTAACTATTCCTAAGGTGGTGCAAATCACTAGACGTAGTGCTGAAGCAACATTAAAAGCAGTAGGATTGGAAATTGGAAAGGTTACCTATGTAGATAATATAGGAAAGGATATGGTATTGGGATTGGAATTTAAAGGTAAGGAGATACAACCTGGTGACCAACTTATAAAGACTTCAAAGATAGACCTGATCTGTGGAAACGGAAATGATATTAACAGTATGATGGAGGATAATTCTCCGGAAACAATACAAGAAGATGGAGGAATATAATCCTGAAACAGAAGCTCAGGATGATGATCTTTATGAGCATTATAGTTTTAAGGCTGATAAAGGTCAGCAACCTTTCCGTATTGATAAATTCTTGATGAATCGAATAGAGAACGCAACTCGTAATAAAATTCAACAAGCGGCCAAAAATGGAAACATCTATGTGAATGGAGTTACTGTTAAACAAAATTATAAGGTAAAAGCGGGTGATGAAATAAAAGTGTTGTTTGCTCATCCACCTCACGAATATTTGCTAACTCCTGAGAATATTCCTTTGGACATAGTGTATGAGGATGAAGTTCTTTTGGTAGTTAATAAACCAGCAGGGATGGTGGTCCATCCAGGTCATGGGAATTATAGCGGGACCCTTATTAATGCTCTAATTTATCATTTTGACAATCTTCCAATTAATAGTAGTGAACGACCTGGCCTAGTTCACAGGATTGATAAAGATACAAGTGGTCTTTTGGTAATAGCTAAAACAGAACACGCTTTAAATCATTTGTCTAAACAGTTTTTTGATAAATCAAGTGAACGAGAGTATGTAGCACTCGTTTGGGGTAATGTGGAAGAAGATGAAGGAACTGTAAGGGGGCATATTGGCAGACATTTGCGAGATAGATTACAAATGGCTGTTTTTGAAGATGGAAGTTTAGGTAAAGAAGCTGTTACTCATTATAAGGTTCTTGAGCGATTCGGGTATGTTACTCTTATTTCATGTAAGTTAGAAACTGGACGTACACATCAGATTCGTGTCCATATGAAATATATTGGACATACCTTATTTAACGACGAACGTTATGGTGGTGATAAAATTTTAAAAGGCACTACATTCACAAAGTATAAACAATTTGTTGAGAACTGTTTTCAAGTACTTCCACGTCAAGCTTTACATGCCAAAACCCTAGGTTTTGAACACCCTGTAACAGGTACCTTTTTGCGTTTTGATACTGAAATACCTGAGGATATGCAGGCTTGTATCGAGAAATGGCGTACCTATTCTAAGCATCAAGATCTGGAATTGTAATAGTGCATCAATTTTTTTGATATTACTATCAATAAGTTATGTCTATTGGTGTTGAGGGTTCTATGGTTTAATTGTACTTTTGATTTGTCAATATAAAAACTGATTCACTCATGAAATTTGTTATATCGCCTGCTAAATCATTAAACTTCGAATCGCCAGTACCAACTGAAAAATTTACTCAAGGAGTATTTCTTCCTGAAGCCGAACGTTTAAATGGCATACTAAAAAAGAAATCCAGCAAGTCATTGTCGAAATTGATGCATATTTCGGATGATTTGGGTAGACTTAATTATGAACGAAATCAAGAGTGGAAACTTCCTTTTACATTAGAAAATTCACGTCAGGCATTATATGCTTTTAGTGGTGATGTATACAGAGGTTTGGACGCGTACACCATACCTGTAGAAAAATTAGATCAGGTTCAACAATCACTACGTATTCTATCAGGACAATACGGGCTGTTAAAGCCATTGGATCTTATGCAGCCCTATAGGCTAGAAATGGGTACTTCCTTGGCTGTAGGTAAGGCAAAGAATCTGTATGAATTTTGGAAGACTAAAATTACCAAAGCCCTTAATGACGAATTGGAAGAAGGGGAACTATTTGTCAACCTAGCCAGTAACGAGTATTTTAAAGCTGTTGATGTGAAGTCTTTGAAAGTGCCTGTAATTACGGCCACTTTTAAAGATTTTAAAAATGGAGAATATAAAACAGTTATGACGTATGCTAAGCTTGCACGAGGGTATATGTCAAGGTATATTATCGATACTAATGCCCAAACAATTGAAGATTTAAAAGGGTTCAATTACCAAGGATATGGTTTTAGTGAGGTAATGTCAACCGAGAAGGAACTCGTTTTTATCCGTTAATAAGGTATTTTGTTTCATCATAAACATCCATATGGACCTTTCATACCGGATGGTGCCCGAAAATTGATAGTGGGTACACTTCCACCACCTCGGTTTACCCAGGGATTATTAAGAGAAGGCGATGTAGATTTTTGTTATGGGAGTCGCGATGGACAACTTTGGCCTATACTTGATCGTATTTTTCATCTTAATTTGGATTATGCCCTTACCGAAGAAGCAATACACCAACGTAAGAATTTCCTAGAAAAACATCATATTGGAATTTGTGATATAGTAGAATCGGCATGGCGAAACAAGATAGATGCTAGTGATCTTGGGATGCATTCCGTACAAATACGTAATGTTATAGAGTATATAAGAGACATTCCAACAGTGGAGATGCTTCTCTTCACTGGAGGGAATAGCAAGAATGGGCCGGAATATTTTTTTAGAAGGCATTTAAAGGACCATGCTCTTCGATTGGAGATGGTTAGTAAAGAAGTTCCTAGAATTCATCGTTTTGAAGTTGAAGGAAGACAAATAACTACTGTATCCTTACTTGCGCCATCAGGATCAGCAAATAGAGCAGTAGGATCATTACCCTTGTATAAAACATTAAAAAAAGAAAACCCGAAAATGACAACAATTGATTTTCGGGTGTTTCAATATGAAAGGTTTTTTAAGGATTAATCATAAAAAACTCGTGGTACCTTATTGTCTACAGGAGGTAATGTTTTCAGATAGGCATACATCGAAGCGATTTCGTAATCGGTTAAGTATACGAAGGGTAACATCGGAAAACGCAATGCTCGATCATTTTCAACCAATCCGAATTTTACGGCTTTTATAAATTGTTCTTCTGTCCAGTTACCAATACCACTTGTTTTATGAGGAGTTAGGTTAGAAGTGGCTATAATTTGCCCTTCCATATTAAGAGGTTTGTTACCTCCCGCCATATAGCCTTTACTGTTTTCGGGAACCAAGTAATCATTAGTTTTAAAATCGGCAGAATGACATGAAAAGCAATCTAATGTTTGGATATAATATTTCCCTAAAGCAACTCTATCCGTGGTATCAGGCATTTTTATAGGTTTGGTGGGCATGGGCATAGGTTTAAATACCAAATGCGATAGTAATTTTGTCAGGAAGGAAACTTCACTTGGTTGGTCAGGAGTGGGATTGGGAGCCACCAAGGGATCATCCGATCGCAAAAAGCTTATAATGGCATTAATATCTTGATCAGAGGTTACTGTTAGCTTAGCCATATAGGGAGGGATATATTGACCGTCTTTTTTTATACCGGTTCTAAGAAGATATAAAAGTTCTGCATCAGTCCAATTGCCTATTCCGTAAGTACTATCCTGGGTAATATTTTGGGAATATATTTTCCCGAATTCAGGTGGAGCATCGAGCATTAATGTTCCTGTTAATTTTCCTGTTTCATGATTTTTATGACATCCTGCGCATAATGTTAATGCCAGTTTCTTTCCACGCTCAATACTTTCAGGAGTACTTACATGTGTATATTCAGGAAGCACTACTTCATACTTAGGAATGCCTGTGAAGTTCACATACAAAACCATACAAATAAGTATAAGAAATACAATCCCGAAAATAATTCCGGTGATTTTTACTAATTTTTTCATAATGGTTGGTTAGTTGTTGAAAGTTAGTTACTTATAAAAGTAGTAAAACTGTTTTTTTTATGCAAGTACTTGATATTCAGGTTTTTTATTTTACAAAAAAAACCTGAATGAAATCCATTCAGGTTTAAGAGTTGTTTACAGTTTCAGTCTTTACAGGTTTTGGTTTGATTTTAAACGCCCCTCTTTTTGGCCTTAATCTACCATAACTTCCCATAATGATTTTCCCTCGGCGAGTCTTTTTATCTCCTTTTCCCATATTACGTATAATTTTAAGTGAATTCTCAAGGTACTAAAAATAATACTTATATGAAAGAATATGAGGTGATTATGTTCTAAGTGTTTTGATGAATGAGGTTATATTGTTAATTCCATGTTCTGTAAGGTGCTTGATGAAGGCGGAGCCAACTATTGCTCCTTTGGTAGTACGGGTTGCTTGAGTAAAGGTTTCACTATTACTAATACCAAATCCTACAATTTGCGGAGTTTTTAAGTCCATGGATGAAATGCGATCAAAATATTTTTGTTGTGTTTCTCCAAAAGTGTTTTGAGCCCCAGTAACACTTGCTGAACTTACCATATAGATAAAACCGCTGGAAATATGGTCTATATATCGTATTCGATCTTCAGACGTCTGAGGTGTAATGAGAAAGATATTAATTAGCCCATATTGTTCAAAAATATGATGATAGTTATGGTGATATACATCTACAGGTAAATCGGGAATAATTAACCCATCAATACCTACTTCGGCACAACGACGACAAAAGTTCTCGACACCATATTGCATAATAGGATTGAAGTAACCCATTATAAGTAATGGAATATCAACTGTTTTTCGTATTTCTTGAAGTTGTTCAAAAAGTAATTCTGAATTCATTCCATTTTCAAGAGCTTTAGTGGAGCTTTGTTGAATAGTTGGTCCATCAGCTAAAGGATCACTAAAGGGCAAACCAATCTCTACCATATCAACTCCTCCTATCTCAAGCTGTTCAAGGATGGTTTTAGTGTCACTTAAAGAAGGATATCCGGCAGTGAAATAAATGGATAACAGTTTTTTATTCTCTTGAAGTTTTTGTTGTATTCTGTTCATCCTATTATAAATTAAAATAATTGATATATGTGCTTAAATCTTTATCTCCTCTTCCCGAAAGGTTAAGTACTACAATGTCACTCTTTTTAAATTTCTTCTTTCCAAATACGGCAAGTGCGTGTGCACTTTCAATGGCAGGAATGATCCCTTCCAATTGACATAGTTCCATGCCAGCTTTCATCGCTTGATCATCAGTTATGGAAACAAATTCACCTCTTCCCGAGCAGAATAGATGTGCGTGTAAAGGGCCTACTCCAGGATAATCTAATCCGGCAGATATAGAATAAGGTTCTGTAATTTGGCCATCTGGAGTCTGCATTAGTAATGTTTTACTTCCGTGAATAATACCTGTCTTTCCAAGAGCTGAAGTGGCGGCACTTTCTCCACTTTCTATACCTTTTCCAGCTGCTTCTACAGCAATAAGACCAACTTTTTCATTGTCTAAGAAATGATAAAAGGCTCCAGCTGCATTACTTCCTCCTCCCACACAGGCAATAACATAGTTTGGAAACTCAGTACCTTCTTTTTCTAAAAGTTGCATTTTGATTTCTTCAGAAATGATACTTTGGAACCTAGCTACCATGTCTGGATAAGGATGCGGTCCAACTACAGAACCAATGATGTAATGCGTGTCTTCAGGATTATTAATCCAATCTCTAATGGCTTCATTTGTGGCATCTTTAAGGGTTTTACTTCCAGAAAGTGCCGGTCGTACTTCCGCTCCTAGCATTTTCATTCGAGCAACATTGGGAGCTTGGCGTGAAATATCAATGGCACCCATATAAACGATACACTCCATACCCATAAGTGCACATACTGTTGCGGTCGCGACTCCATGCTGACCAGCCCCTGTTTCGGCGATGATACGTTTTTTGCCCAACCGTTTTGCCATTAGAATTTGACCAATAGTATTATTTACTTTATGCGCCCCGGTATGGTTAAGGTCTTCGCGCTTAAGGTAAATATTTGTTTGGTATTTTTCTGATAATCGAGTGGCGTAGTAGAGAGGGGAGGGCCTTCCTACATAGTCTTTTAAAAGTTGATTGAATTCTTCTTGGAATTCTGGTGCAGCCATGATTTCAAGATACCTTTGTTTTAGTTCTTCAACATTAGGATACAGCATTTCGGGGATATAAGCTCCTCCAAACTCACCATAATATCCATTTTCGTTTACGTGATAACTCATTTTTTCTTTTTTTATAGGTTTTATAGTGTTTGTAATATTTGTTGAAAGGCTTTTAACTTTTCAACATCTTTTACGCCTGGTATTACTTCAAATCGACTATTTAAGTCAATTGCATGGCAGTGTTTAGCTGCTGAAGAATACATGAATTTTTTTAAAGATTCTATAGAGTCTAGCGAAATGCCACCACTTAAGAAAAATGGTTTGTTAGAAGGATAAGACTCTAAAAGCGACCAGTTGAATGAATAGCCATTACCCCCTGGCAATTTTCCTTGCGTATCAAACAAAAAGAAGGAAACATAAGGCTCAAAATCTCTTACTATTGAAAAGTCAAAATAGTCGTTAACAGGAAAGGCCTTTATTATTTTAACGTTTAAAGACTTTTGTAAGGATTTACAAAACGAGGGAGTTTCTTCTCCATGCAATTGAACCACTTGTAAGTGGTATTTATGAACAGCGATTTCTATATCCTTCAAGGAAGCATCTACAAAGACACCTACTTTATTTATGTTTTGGCTTAATGCAGGAATAAGCTCATTTGCGATATACCTGGTCGAATTTTTATAGAAAATAAATCCCATATAGTCTGGCTGAAGCGCTCCCACTTGTAGAATATTATCCATGTATTTCATTCCGCAAACTTTGACTTTCATGATTGTAAAGATTGTATGAATGAAGTGGCGGCATTTCCTGCATGTTCAGTTTTCATGAAATGTTCACCAATTAGGAAACCTTGATACCCATAGTTTTGTAGTTCTTTGATTGCTTCTGTAGAACTTATCCCGCTTTCTGATACTTTTACGAATTCATCAGGTATGGCTGATGCCAAATCTTTACTTGTATCTATGCTTACTTCAAAAGTTTTTAAGTTTCGGTTGTTTACACCTAATAAATCTATTGAAGGCATCAATGATTTTTCCAGCTCTTCTAGATTGTGTACCTCCAGTAATACCTCTAATCCTAGGTTTTTTGCAGTGGTAGATAATTGTTGAATTTCTTTTCGCTCCAGTACTGCTGCTATTAATAAAATGACATCAGCTCCAAATGCTTTGGCTTCTAATAGTTGGTATTCATCTATTATAAATTCTTTACGTAATAATGGAATATTAGTAGTTGCTCTGGCAGTTAATAGATCGTCTAGCGAACCACCAAAATATTTTCCATCAGTAAGAACTGAAATCCCACACACTCCAGCATTCTCATAACCTGTGATGACATCAAATACTGAGAATTGTTGGTTAATTACAGCTTTAGAGGGAGAGCGTCGCTTATGCTCAGCTATAATACCACTTTTACTGTTTCGAAGAAGTTCTGCCATTGAAGTACCGGTTCGATTGAAAAGAACAGAACTTTCTAGTTGTGTTGTCGGAATAAGATTTTTTCTTAGTGTTACTTCCTGTCGTTTGTCCCTTATAATTTTGTCTAAAATAGTCATGGTCTAGAACTTGCTTAAAGATTGTAGTTTGGTAAAAGAATGCAGCGCTTTTCCTGAAAGAAGACTTTCTTTAGCGCGTTCAAAACCTGTTATTGGATCAAGCTGTTCCGCAGTAGCAATTGCCATTCCTGCATTGGCACAAACTACATTAGTTTGTGCCTGACTTCCTTCTCCTTTTAATACTTGCATGAATATTTTAGCGGAAGATTCAATGTTTTCACCACCCATGATTTGTTCGGGATGCAATCTAGCTATGCCAAAATCCTCAGGGGTAATAATTTGTTCTGATTGATTACGGATTGCTTTAGTTTCTCCGGTAAGTGATATTTCATCATATCCGTCTAAGGCATGTAATATGGTGTAATTTTTATCTGTATTCTGGTATAAATATCCATACATCCTTGCAAGTTCCAGATTAAATACCCCTACCATCTGATTCTTCGGAAAAGCGGGGTTTACCATTGGTCCCAACATATTGAAGAAAGTCTTAACCGCTAGTTCTTTTCGGATTGAAGCTACATTTTTCATAGCAGGATGAAAAAGCGGTGCATGTAAAAAACAAATTCCTGCCTCTTCAATACTGCGTTGTAAGTAATCAATTTCATTGGTAAATTTTAGTCCAAGAAACTCCATAACGTTACTTGATCCGCAACGAGATGAAACACCATAATTTCCATGTTTTGCAACTGGCACACCTGCTCCAGCAGTCACAAATGAGGCAAGTGTAGAGATATTGAAGGTGTCTTTACCATCTCCTCCTGTACCACACAAGTCTATAGTAGTAATTCCTTTAAGATTTACGGGAATACATAGCTCTAAAAGGGCATCTCTGAATCCTTCAAGTTCTTCAATTGTAATACTACGCATCATGTAAACGGTTAAGAATGCAGCTATTTGGCTTTGATTTGCATTTCCATTTGAAATGGCAACTAGGGTACTTTTAGCTTCTTCTTTGGAAATGGTCTGATGATTTATAAGTCTATTAAGTGTATTTTTCATAGTGAATATTTAGTGAATTGAAAAACTAGTTTCTGTTGATTAGTCTTTTAACCAGTTTTCTAGTATTTTTTTTCCCAACGGAGTGAGTACAGATTCAGGATGATATTGAACACCACATACATCATAATGTCTGTGGCGAAGTGACATTACCTGTCCATTTTCATCAAATGAAGTGGCCATAAGATCTGCCGGCAAATTAGAATCTACTACCCAAGAATGGTAACGTCCTACTTCAATTTCTCGAGGCAGGCCTTCAAATAATTTGTCTTCTTGAGTGATGGTAACTTTTGTGGCAACGCCATGATAGACTTTATCTAAATTTATTAAAGAACCACCGAAAACCTCACCTATAGCTTGTTGTCCTAAGCAAACGCCTAAGATACTTTTAGTTGGAGCATATTCTTTTATAATAGATTTTAATAGTCCGGCTTCATCAGGAATTCCAGGTCCGGGTGAAAGTACAATTTTCTCAAAGGGAGCTACTTCTTCAATAGTGAGTTGATCATTTCTTTTTACAAGTACTTCACAACCTAAATCCTCAAAATAATGCACCAAATTATAGGTGAAACTATCGTAATTATCTATAATTAATATCTTTTTCATTTTTTAATGTTTGATGTTTTCTGCTAATTCCAATGCTTTGTTTAAAGCGCCTAGTTTATTGAAGACTTCCTGTAACTCACTTTCAGGGTTAGATGCTGAAACTAGCCCTGCACCGGCTTGATAATGTAATTGATGATTCTTGCTTACGAATGTGCGAATCATAATGGCGTGATTAAAATTGCCCTCAAAGTCCATAAAACCAATTGCTCCACCGTAGAATCCACGGTTAGTAGGTTCGTATTTGTCAATAAGTTGAAGTGCCATATGTTTAGGAGCTCCACTTAGTGTTCCAGCAGGAAAGGTGTCCGCCACCACCTGCATGGTTGGTGCTTCAGGTTTCTTTTGTCCGGTCACTTTTGATACCAAATGAATCACATGTGAAAAGAATTGAACCTCTCGATACGTTTCAACTGTCACTGAATGTCCATTTCTACTTAAGTCATTACGTGCCAAATCCACTAACATTACATGTTCTGCATTTTCCTTGACGTCCTCAGAAAGTTTCTTCGCTAGCTCTGCATCTTTTTCGTCATTTCCTGTACGTTTAAAGGTTCCTGCAATTGGATGGATTTCAGCCTTACCATGCTTTACTATTAATTGAGCTTCAGGGGAACTTCCAAAAATCTTAAAGTTGCCGTAATCAAAATAAAACAAATACGGGGAAGGGTTAATACTGCGTAGGGCACGGTACACATTAAACTCATCACCTTTGAATGTTTGAGAAAAACGACGACTAAGGACTAATTGAAAAACATCGCCACGTGCGCAATGTTTTTTAGCCGCGTCGACTAAATCTAAGTATGTGTTGTCATCCATGTTAGAGGTTGGGATTCCCACCTTACTGAATGGGTAAGAGGCGAAGTTTTTGGATTGTAGTAATTGTTCTATTTCAGAAATGTTACTTTGGGTATTAAATGAATGTGAAAATATAAATGCTTCATTTTTAAAATGATTAATGGCAATTATATTCTGATAGATTGCGTAATAGACCTCTGGTATGGTTATACTATTTTCTTTTGTAGTTATTTCGACTTCTTCGAAATATCGCACTGCATCGTATGCGATGTAACCAAAAAGCCCATTATTTATAAATTTAAAATCATTTTTATGAGTACGAAAAAGAGATGCAAAAGTTTCAATCTCTGATGGAATGTGAGATTGAGAAGTAATGGTGGTATTTTGGGTTGTACCATCTGGAAAATTTCTTATAATCCGTTCATTCTCTATTTTTATGGATGCAATGGGATTAAAACAGATATAAGAAAAACTATTGTCATTCGCATGGTAGTCACTGCTCTCAAGTAAAATACTGTTTGGGTAACGGTCTCGTACTTTTAGATAGACACTAACAGGAGTTATAGTGTCTGCCAGAATTTGTTTGTAAGTTGTTTGAAGTTGAAATGATTTCATAGCGTTAGATAAATATTAAGTACAAAAAAAGGCTTGTCGTGATTGACAAGCCTTTTACGTATGGTATTAAAACGATACAATAGCAGTGTGCCTCACGACGTTCGACGTAAGTTACTCCACCACCAAGTATTGTTTAAAATTTGTGTCATTTTTTCTTTTGAATGCTCCAAATATAAAAATCAATTTTGAAATAACCGCTGTTGTATAAAAAAATATATAAAAAAAGTCCCGCTTGTAACGGGACTTCCTTAGTAGTTGGGGGGTTAGAATACTAAGTCGACTACTAAATCAAACTCATCATAAATGGTTTTATCTCCTAAATTGTCAAAGAAGCTTCCAGATCCGTAACGAACATCATACTTAGATCTATCAACTTTTACTGTAGCATTAGCCTTACTACCATAGATAGCAATTGTGAATTCTACAGGATTCGTTTTTCCTTTAATAGTTAATTTTCCTTTGGCATTATAGGCGTTTTTTCCTGTAGCTTTTACACTAGTAAGCATTAAGGTTGCTTCAGGGTGGTTTTCAACACCAAAAAAATCATCTGATTTAAGGTGACCATCCAACTTTCCTTTCATATTTCCAGATAGATCTGTAGATTCCAATGAAGTCATATCTACTACAAACTCACCTCCAGTTAAGGCATCTCCTTTAAAGGTTAAGCTACCACTTTTTAAATTAATGGTTCCCTCGTGTGAGCCAGTTACTTTGTATCCTTTCCATACAATTTTGCTGTCATTTACTTTTACATCTTTTTTTGTTTGGGCATTAAGTGTAGTTCCACTTATTACTAGAGCCAAAACGGTTACTAGGGTTGCAAATGTTTTTTTCATGTGATTGTTACTTGTTTTTAAATTATAGTTGTTGTGAAATTTTTAACGTGAATTTATCACTTATGGTATTGTCTCCTAAGTTAGAAAAGAAACTTCCAGATCCATATCTGATACCATATTTGGTGCGATCTATTTTGAATTCTGTGGTTGCTGTATTGCCCGCAATTTTTAGTTCAAAGTCTACCGGGTGAGTTTGTCCTTTGATGGTTAGGTCCGCTTGAACTTCATAAGTGTCATCTCCTTTTTTAGTGGCGTTTGTGATGGCTAATTTGGAGGTGTCAAAATTAGCAGTGCTAAAGAAGTCATCTGAATGTAGGTGTCCTTCTAATTGATTTTTCATGTCTCCGCTAAGGTCAGTTACAGTGATCGTAGTCATGTCTACCAAAAATTCGCCACCTACTAATTGGTCTTCTACAAAATTGTAAAAACCTTCTTTAAATTCAATGGTACCATTGTGTGAACCTAGAATTTTTTTTCCTACCCATTCAATGGTAGCATTTTCTGTGTTAATGATTTTTGTATTCATAAGGAATGTAAATATAATTGTTATTACTACTATTGTATATACAACTGTTTGTTAAAATTTTTTTAATTTCTTATTTTGTCCAATAAGGTGTTTAATTGAATAATGTCTTCTTGAGTTAAGGACTCAATGCATTTTTTTTCTACATCAATAATTATTTGATCCACTTTTTCTAGAAGTTGTAATCCTTCAGGGGTAATAAAAATTTCCACTTTACGTCTGTTGTTTTCGCAGGTATTGCGTTCAACCAAATTTTTTGTGATTAGTTTATCAACCAATCGAGTGGTGTTACTCATTTTGTTGATCATACGTTCTTGTATGGTGCTTAGGTTTGCCGGTTTTCCTTTTTGCCCTCTAAGAATGCGAAGTACATTAAATTGCTGTAGAGATATATCATACGGCTTAAGCGCTTCTGTTGCTTTATCACTAACTTCGTTGGCTGTTATCATTAGATTGATAACTGTCTTCTGGTGATCGGGCATAATTTCTTTTTTTATAATATCTTCGATTCTCATTTGTATGAACAACAATTGTAGGTACAAATGTATGAAAAAAAATGTAGCTACCAAATAATAATGAATTTTATTTTTTAAAATCAATTTTAATTCTTTACACACCTAAAAGGGTTTATTTGCTAAATCGATATTAAAAGGTGAAAAATTTTAAGCTGTACGTATTGTATTTTTTATTTTTGTTCTCCAAAACATTAAACCATTTATCATGGCAGATTTAACACAACAAGAATGGGCAGCTCAATTGGCTGCTGATGAAAACGCATTAATATTAGATGTTCGTACTTCTGAGGAGGTAGAAGAGGGATATATACCTAATTCAATTCATATTGATATTTATAAAGGACAAGGTTTTATTGAGGAAGTAGAATCTTTGGATAAAGCTAAGAATATATATGTGTATTGCCGTTCAGGGAACCGTAGTGGGCAAGCATGTGCCATTATGAGTCAACTTGGATTTGTAAACACCTTTAACCTTGTAGGTGGTTTTATGAACTGGGAGGGTGACGTGGCTGAATAGTCTTCTTCCTTCTGTATATGGAATTCGAAATCTTCTTTCATTTTTGTAGTTTCAAAAGTTGAAAGAAGATTTTTTAATTAAAGCGAGTCGTGTCATCACATATTCGTATCATCCATATTATATAATATGGAGTTATAGAAAGTGTAAAATTCCTTTTTTAAAAATGTACAGAAGAGTAAGATTAGTATATTTACGCCAAATTGATAGCTATGAATTGGATGCATCAACTACGTTACTTTTTTGAAAAATATGGTTTTGAAGTCTCTTCTCGTTTTGCGGAGCGTTTAGGGATGAAGGCTAAAAATGTTAGGTTGTTTTTTATCTATGTGTCTTTTGCCACTTTTGGTGCTTGGTTTGCGGTATACCTTACCTTGGCCTTACTGCTTCAACTCAAGGATTTGATTTACACCAAACGTTCCTCGGTATACGATTTATAAAGTAAAAGTGTGAAAACCTTGCGGATACTTATGATATTTAATCTGTAAAATTTGATTTGCGTTGATATTTTTAGGATATTGGCGCCTTTCTTTTTTAACTCGATCTAAACTATAAATTAACTCAAACCTAACATTATGAAGAAAAATCTTCTCGTATTGTTTCTATGTATGATTGCTGGTAGTGCTTTTGCTCAGCAATTAACTGTTAGAGAAACAATCATTAACCCTTCCAATATTATCAATGACGGTATGATTCAGTTGGCCGTTGAAGGAGGTCAAGAGCCGTATACTTACAAATGGAGTAACCAGAGTACACACCTTACTTCTCCTGAAGCAAGTGGACTAATAGAAGGAAGGCCTTATTCGGTTACCGTTACAGATGCTAATGGTGTTTCTGTAACCAAAGAATACACTATAAAAGCAGAATCCATCACGGAAATATTAAATAGTAAAATGGTTCCAGCCGTAAATGCTATAGGCAGTGTGTTATTTTGGGACCCATTTGCAGCCTTTGGTATTCATGATCCGGTAATGTATGCTGAGCAGAAAAATGTTGGTACTCCAGGTTGGCAAGCAGGAATCGATGCAAAGTTTGTGTTAAAAGAATGGAAAAAGGCAGAAGGTGCTCGAATAGAAAAAGGAGAATTAATAGCTGTTGTTACTGAAAATGATTCCAAAGAATTAGAGGTATTTGCTCCGGCATCTGGTACTTTAAAGTATTTGGTAGAAGAAGGAGAAGTTATCTATAATGCAGATAACAAAGAACATGTAATTGAGGAAGGAGCGCATTATTTAGCTCAAATAAAATATGATGAACCGCAGGCTTTGTTACATCCAAACGGGGATAAGCAGCAAAAGGGAATTCCGTTTATTGTAGTTTGGTTAGTGGTAGGAGCTATCTTTTTTACCTTTAGGATGGGCTTCATTAACCTTAGAGGATTCCGTCATGCTATTGACTTGGCTAAAGGAAAATATGATGATCCAAATGCACCAGGACAGGTGACACATTTTCAGGCCTTGGCAACCGCAGTTTCGGGAACAGTAGGTTTAGGTAATATCGCAGGAGTGGCAGTGGCAATTTCAATAGGAGGAGCCGGTGCCACTTTTTGGATGATAATAGCTGGTTTACTTGGAATGTCTTCAAAGTTTGTGGAGTGTACTTTAGGAGTTAAATACAGGTTTATAAAAAGTGATGGTCGCGTGTTTGGAGGGCCAATGAATTATTTACGATACGGACTAGAGAAAAGAGGTAAAAAGACCTTAGGAAAAGTAATGGCAGGAATGTTTGCTGTATTAGCTATTGGTGCTTCATTTGGTGGAGGAAATATGTTCCAAGCAAATCAATCATTCGAACAGCTATCTGGACAGTTTCCTATGTTGCAAGGGGGAGGATTTTGGTTTGGAATTATTACAGCTATTTTGGTGGGAGTAGTAATTATAGGAGGAATCAATAGTATTGCCAAGGTTACAGGGAAAATAGTGCCTATAATGGCTTCTGTGTACATTGTTGCATGTCTTGCGGTTATTTTTATAAATATTGAAAACTTAGGTCCTGCTTTTGGTGCAATTTTCGATGGAGCGTTTAGTCCTACTGCTCTTAAAGGTGGGGTTATTGGAGTTCTTATTACAGGGTTCCAACGAGCTGCATTTTCTAATGAAGCAGGTGTTGGTTCGGCTGCTATTGCGCACTCAACTGCAAAAACTAATAATCCCCCATCGGAAGGATTTGTGGCATTATTAGAGCCTTTTATTGATACTGTAGTGGTTTGTACACTTACAGCTTTGGTGTTGATCTTTACAGGAAAGCACGAAATTGA
The DNA here is from genome assembly GCF_028743515.2 of Imtechella halotolerans. Taxonomy (GTDB): domain Bacteria; phylum Bacteroidota; class Bacteroidia; order Flavobacteriales; family Flavobacteriaceae; genus Imtechella; species Imtechella halotolerans. The sequence goes on from NZ_CP117969.2 coordinate 150,447, forward strand.
AGGTATAGCGGGAGCGCAGTTGACTTCAGACGCTTTTGCAAGTGTAATTTCTTGGTTCCCATATGTGTTGGCTGCAGCTGTATTTCTTTTTGCCTTTTCTACCATGATATCATGGTCTTATTATGGGATGAGAGCTTGGACTTATATCTTTGGAAAGAGCAAACGTACTGAGATTGTATATAAGTGCTTATTCTTGGTGTTTGTTGTTATTGGAGCCTCTGTAAGTTTAGGTGCTGTTCTTGATTTTTCAGATATGATGATTTTGGCGATGTCATTCCCGAATATTATTGGATTGTATATAATGTCTGGTGAAGTGAAATCAGACTTGAATGAATATCTTAGAAAATTAAAAGCAGGTGAGCTATTTCGTAAGATTCCTGTAAAATAAGTTACATTCATATACTAATAAAGCATCCTGCTGATATGTCTTTTTACTGGCAATTAGCAGGATTCTTTTTTTTTGTTATAAGTCCATCTTTTTATGAGTTAGAGGGTGTTAAAGGTTAGGGAAAGGAGGTATATATTTAATTCCTTGAGTTGAAAAGAGGAATGGGCTATAGGAATTGATCATAATTTTGTAACTTAACTAAGGTTATTTTTAAATTGTATTTGTATTAAAAAGCTATTAGGATTGTTTGGAATCGTTTTATGAATTAAGAAAAATACAAGATTTTCCCATCGATATAATCGGGAGATTTCAATTATATTTGGCAATCGAATAAAAAATTGCTGAATAATGATACAAGAAAAGGCTTTGGTTATGAATTTTGATTATACTGAAACACAACACATGGTAGCTGCAGCTGCAAGGGATTTTGCAGAGCAATACATACGTCCTTTTATTATGGAGTGGGATGAGGCGCAAATTTTTCCAGTGGATGTTTTTAGGAAAGCAGGTGAGTTGGGTTTTATGGGTGTCTTGGTTCCTGAGCAATACGGTGGTTCTGGTTTAGGATACCATGAGTATATTGCAATAGTTGAAGAAATCTCTAAAGTTGACCCTTCTATAGGGTTGTCTGTGGCTGCTCACAATTCATTGTGTACAAATCATATTTTAGACTTTGGTACCGAGGAACAAAAACAACGTTGGTTGCCAAAGTTAGCAACTGGACAATGGATTGGTGCTTGGGGACTTACAGAACATAATACAGGTTCTGATGCTGGTGGTATGAGTACTACTGCAGTTAAGGATGGAGATTTTTGGATTTTAAATGGTGCTAAAAATTTTATCACTCACGGTAAAAGTGGAGAGATCGCTGTCGTTATTGTTCGTACTGGTGAAAAGGGGGATAGCCATGGAATGACAGCTTTTGTGGTGGAACGTGGTACACCTGGATTTTCAAGTGGTAAAAAGGAAGATAAGTTAGGGATGAGAGCCAGTGAAACCGCGGAGTTGGTTTTTGACAATTGTCGAATTCCTGATAGTAATCGTTTAGGAGAGGTAGGTGAAGGATTTATTCAATCTATGAAGGTGTTAGATGGAGGAAGGATTTCCATTGGAGCCTTGTCTTTAGGGATTGCTAAAGGAGCTTATGAGGCAGCCCTGAAATATTCAAAGGAACGTGTTCAGTTTGGGAAGCCAATTTCTGCATTTCAAGGTATTTCATTTAAGTTAGCAGATATGGCGACTGAGATTGAAGCTTCAGAATTATTGCTTCATAAATCCGCTTTTGAGAAAAATGCAGGAAGAAAAATGACAAAACTCGGGGCTATGGCTAAAATGTATGCCTCTGAAGCTTGCGTGCGCATTGCAAATGAAGCTGTTCAGATTCATGGTGGATATGGATATACAAAGGATTTTCCAGTGGAAAAATTTTACAGAGATTCTAAGCTATGTACTATTGGTGAAGGGACTACTGAAATTCAAAAAGTAGTAATTTCACGAAATATTTTGAAATAATCTTTTGTAAGTATTAAAAATTAGGTACTTTTGCCATCCTAAATGAAAGGAGGTGGTAAAGACATGTTAATTATACCAATTAAAGAAGGCGAGAATATCGACAGAGCGCTTAAGCGTTATAAAAGAAAATTTGACAGAACAGGTACTATGCGTCAGCTACGTAGCCGTCAGCAATTTACAAAACCTTCTGTTGAAAAAAGAAATCAACTTCAGAAAGCTCAATACATTCAGCATTTGAGAGATCAAGAAGAAATCTAAATCGTTTAGATTTTAAGAAGAATAGAAGATTCCCTGAACTACAGGGAATCTTTTTTTGTTTGAAGCGGCTTGATTATATTTACTAAAAGTTTTGGTTATGTCCGTCCGAGCATTTGTAGAATACCTTAGTCTAGAAAAAAATTACTCTCCACTTACTTGTTTGGCTTATAGAAGGGATTTGGAGTTGTTTTCTGATTTTATTGAATCAAACTTTGATGGTCAGTCAGTAGATTCGGTAGTATATCCTCAAATCCGAAATTGGATCGTTATTTTGGTTGAGAAGGGACTTTCTTCTCGTTCCGTCAATCGAAAAATTGCTTCGTTAAAGGCATATTATAAATTCCTTCGCAAGACTAGACAAATTGAAGAAAATCCATTTGTTCATCATGTGGCTTTGAAAGCGCCTAAAAAGATTGAGATTCCTTTTTCTGTGGATGAGGTAGATAAGGTATTGGAGTTGTTGGATGGGGACAGTAGTTTTGAAGGAGTGCGTAATAAGGCCATAGTAGAGCTGTTTTATGCTACTGGAATTAGACGTAGTGAATTGATTAACTTGAAGTTGTTGGATGTTGACCTGTCTTCCGGATTGCTTAAAGTGCTGGGTAAGCGTAACAAGGAGCGAATGGTTCCATTAATCAAGCCTGTGATTCATTCCTTGGAGCGTTATATTGAAGTAAGGAGCCAGGTTGCAGGTGCTGAAAATAATGAGTGTTTATTTTTAGTTAAAACAGGAAATAAACTGAATGAAACACTTGTTTATCGTTTAATTAATGGCTATTTTAGTAGTGCATCATCCAAGGTAAAAAAGAGTCCGCATGTGTTAAGACATTCCTTTGCAACTCACTTACTTAACAATGGTGCAGATTTAAATTCTATTAAAGAATTGCTAGGTCATGCGAGTTTGGCATCTACCCAGGTGTATACTCAAAGTAGTATAACTGAACTGCAACAAGTCTATAAGGATGCACATCCTCGAGGCAGGTGATTTTTTATAGAGGAAACGAAGTTTAACTCATAAAATTAGAGTATCATGAACGTAAACATTCAATCAGTAAACTTTACTGTAGACCAAAAATTGGTAGATTTTATCCAAAAAAGATTAGACAAGCTGGAAAATTATTATGATCGTGTGGTAAGCGCCGATGTGTATTTAAAAGTTGAAAATACCAGTGAAAAGGAAAATAAAATAGTAGAGGTTAAAGTGCATGTACCAGGAGATGAGTTTATGGTGAAAAAGCAATGTAAATCATTTGAAGAAGGAGTAGATACCGCAGCTGATTCATTAGAGCGTGTACTCTTAAAGAGAAAAGAAAAAATGAGAGCTCATATCTAAATAAAATTTTTCAAAAAATGTTTTGAATAAAAAAATAAATCTATACATTTGCAGTCCGTTAGAAATAGCGGACTTTTTTTATGCAAAAGGTTTTAATTAAATCGATAGGAAAAAGGATGTTTTAAAATGTTTTTCCTAAGTGTAGAAAGAGATAAGTTCATTTAAAATATTGAATTGGGGAGATACTCAAGCGGCCAACGAGGACAGACTGTAAATCTGTTGGTTTTTACCTTCGCAGGTTCGAATCCTGCTCTCCCCACACCAGCGAATTTTGATTCGCTAATTGCGGGAGTAGCTCAGTTGGTAGAGCGTCAGCCTTCCAAGCTGAATGTCGCGAGTTCGAACCTCGTCTCCCGCTCAAAAGCCAAGCCGGTGTAGCTCAGGGGTAGAGTGCTTCCTTGGTAAGGAAGAGGTCACGGGTTCAAATCCCGTCATTGGCTCTTAGTATTTAATTTACATTGAACACTAATATATAACTAAGATTAAAAATTATTAAACATGGCAAAGGAAACTTTTGATCGTTCCAAACCGCACTTAAATATTGGTACTATTGGACACGTCGATCACGGTAAAACAACTTTGACTGCTGCTATTACTAAAGTTTTAGCTGATGCAGGTCTATCTGAGGCAAGATCATTTGATCAAATTGACAACGCTCCAGAAGAAAAAGAAAGAGGTATTACTATTAATACTTCTCACGTAGAGTATCAAACAGCTAACCGTCACTACGCTCACGTTGACTGTCCTGGTCACGCGGATTACGTTAAGAACATGGTTACTGGTGCTGCTCAGATGGACGGTGCTATCTTGGTAGTTGCTGCTACTGATGGTCCTATGCCTCAAACTCGCGAGCACATCCTTCTTGGTCGTCAGGTAGGTATTCCTCGTATTGTTGTGTTCATGAACAAAGTGGACATGGTAGACGATCCAGAATTGTTGGAGCTTGTTGAGATGGAAATCAGAGATCTATTATCTTTCTATGAGTATGATGGTGATAATGGTCCTGTAATCCAAGGATCTGCTTTAGGTGCTTTGAATGGAGAGCCTAAGTGGGTTGATACTGTAATGCAATTGATGGAAGCTGTTGATAACTGGATTGAACTTCCTCAACGTGACGTTGATAAAGAATTCTTGATGCCGGTAGAAGATGTATTTACTATTACAGGTCGTGGTACTGTGGCAACTGGTCGTATTGAGACTGGTGTTGCTAGAACTGGTGACCCTGTGGAAATCATCGGTATGGGAGCTGAGAAATTGACTTCAACTATTACTGGTGTTGAGATGTTCCGTAAGATCCTTGATAGAGGTGAAGCTGGAGATAACGTTGGTATCTTGTTAAGAGGTATTGAGAAGTCTGACATTAAGAGAGGAATGGTTATTATTAAGCCAGGATCTGTTAAGCCACACGCTAAATTCAAAGCTGAGGTGTATATCCTTAAGAAAGAAGAAGGTGGTCGTCACACTCCATTCCATAACAACTACCGTCCTCAGTTCTACGTTCGTACAACTGACGTAACTGGAACAATTTCTCTTCCTGAAGGAGTAGAGATGGTTATGCCTGGTGACAACTTGACTATTACTGTTGATTTGTTGCAACCAATTGCTCTTAACGTAGGTCTTCGTTTCGCTATCCGTGAAGGAGGTCGTACTGTAGGTGCTGGTCAGGTAACTGAAATCTTAGACTAATTAATAGTTTAATATAAAGTTTAAGGGTATCTCTCCTTATGTTGAGATGCCTTTAAACTTGAATACGGGTGTAGTTCAAGGGTAGAATAGCGGTCTCCAAAACCGTTGATGGGAGTTCGAATCTCTCCACCCGTGCAATAAAAAAGTAAACTGAATAATGGTAAACTATATAAAAGAATCGTTTGAAGAATTAAAAACGAATGTTACTTGGCCAACTTGGGCTGAAGGTCAGCGCCTTATGGTTGTTGTGGCTGTTTTTTCAATTCTTTTCTCACTAGCTATCTGGGGAATTGATTCTGTGTTTGTAGAGCTTATTAGTTTGTATTTCGGTTTTATAAACTAAAAACGCTATCCAAAGAAAATGGCAGAAGCTTTAGTTAAAAATTGGTATGTGGTAAGAGCCGTTAGTGGGCAAGAAAACAAAGTTAAAAGCTATATCGAGAATGAAATTGCTCGTTTAGGTTTTTCTGACTATGTTGATGAAGTTCTTGTTCCTACTGAAAAGGTGGTTCAAGTGCGTAACGGAAAGAAGATTAACAAAGAGCGTGTGTACTTCCCTGGGTATGTGATGGTGAAAGCCAACTTGGGAGGAGAGGTAGCGCATATTATTAAATCAATTACTGGTGTTATCGGCTTTTTAGGAGAGGTTAAGGGAGGTGATCCTGTGCCTTTGCGTAAATCTGAGGTGAATCGTATGTTAGGTAAGGTAGACGAATTGTCTGTTAAAACTGATAATGTGGCGATTCCTTTTGTGCTTGGTGAAACAGTGAAAGTTATCGATGGTCCTTTTAACGGTTTCAATGGAACTGTAGAAAAAGTCAACGAAGAAAAGCGTAAGCTCGAAGTAATGGTGAAGATTTTCGGTAGAAAGACACCATTAGAGCTTAGCTATATGCAAGTAGAGAAAGTTTAGAACTGTTACATAAATTTTTCAGAAGTACCTGCTTCCAATAAGGGTGCTTCAATCTAAATCAATAACAATGGCAAAAGAAGTAAGTAAAGTAGTTAAACTACAAGTAAAGGGAGGTGCTGCGAACCCGTCGCCACCGGTTGGACCTGCTCTTGGTGCTGCCGGCGTTAACATCATGGAGTTCTGTAAGCAATTTAATGCTCGTACGCAGGACAAGCCAGGGAAGATCCTTCCTGTTGTTATCACCGTATACAAAGACAAATCATTTGAGTTTGTCGTTAAGACACCGCCAGCGGCAGTTCAGCTAATGGAAGCGGCTAAGATTAAAGGAGGTTCCGGACAGCCTAACCGTAAAAAAGTAGCAAGTATAACTTGGGATCAAGTACGTACAATTGCAGAAGACAAAATGCCTGATTTGAATGCTTTTACAGTTGAATCAGCTATGAGTATGGTTGCAGGTACTGCAAGATCTATGGGAATAACGGTTTCAGGTGAAAAGCCTTTTTAATCTGAAAAAAGAACTGAGAAATGGCAAAATTAACAAGAAAACACAAAGAAGCATCAGCTAAAGTTGACAGAAACAAACTGTATTCTGTAGCTGAAGCCTCTGCACTAGTTAAAGAGATTACATACGTAAAATTTGACGCGTCGGTTGATATCGCAGTTAGATTGGGTGTAGATCCTCGTAAAGCTAACCAAATGGTTAGAGGTGTAGTAACTTTACCACATGGAACTGGTAAAGATGTAAAAGTATTGGCGTTAGTAACCCCAGATAAAGAAGCCGAAGCTAAAGCTGCTGGTGCAGAGTATGTAGGGTTAGACGAATATCTACAAAAAATTAAAGACGGTTGGACTGATGTTGATGTAATCATCACTATGCCAAGCGTTATGGGTAAATTAGGTCCATTAGGTCGTATATTAGGTCCAAGAGGTTTGATGCCAAACCCTAAAACTGGTACGGTTACTATGGATGTAGCTAAAGCTGTAGAAGAGGTGAAGGCTGGTAAAATTGACTTTAAAGTTGATAAAACTGGTATCGTTCATGCTTCTATTGGTAAGGCTTCTTTCTCTCCTGAGAAAATTGCTGGTAACGCCCACGAATTAATTCAAACGTTAATTAAACTAAAACCAACAGCTGCTAAAGGAACATACATCAAGTCGATTCACTTGTCTAGTACAATGAGTCCGGGTGTACCTGTAGATCCTAAAGCCGTATAATTGGTAGTTAAAACATTGAATCATGACTAGAGAAGAAAAATCATTAGTAATACAAGATTTAACTGCGCAGTTGGCTGAGAATAATATTATTTATTTGGCAGATCTTACTGGGATGGATGCTGAAAGTAGCTCAAACTTGCGTAGAGCATGTTTCAAAGCAAACATTAAGCTGGCAGTTGTTAAGAATACCTTGCTTGCAAAAGCAATGGAAGCTTCAGATAAGGAATTTGGAGAATTACCTTCAGTGCTTAAAGGAAATACTTCTTTATTGTTCGCTGAAACAGGAAATGCTCCTGCTAAACTTATCAAAGATTTCAGAAAGAAGTCTACAATTCCTATGTTGAAAGGAGCTTATATTGAAGAAGCTGTTTTCATTGGTGACAACCAAATCGATGCACTTGTATCTCTTAAATCTAAAGAAGAGGTTATTGGGGATATCATCGGATTGTTACAGTCTCCTGCCAAGAATGTGGTTTCTGCACTTCAATCAAGTGGAGGAAAATTGGCCGGAATTATCAAGACGTTATCTGAAAAATAATCAGTACGCACTTAAAACAAATTATAATTTTACAACATTTTAAAACGATAGAAATGGCAGATTTGAAAAATTTCGCAGAACAATTAGTTAACTTGACAGTTAAAGAAGTAAACGAGTTAGCTACTATATTGAAAGAAGAGTATGGTATTGAGCCTGCAGCTGCTGCAGTAGCTATTGCTGCTGGTCCTGCTGCTGGTGCTGGAGAAGCTGCTGAGGAGAAAACTGAATTTGATGTTATCCTTAAGAATGCAGGTGCTTCTAAGCTTGCTGTAGTTAAGCTAGTTAAAGAATTAACTGGTCTTGGACTTAAAGAAGCTAAAGACATCGTAGACGGTGCTCCTTCTGCTTTGAAAGAAGGTGTTTCTAAAGATGAGGCTGAAGGTCTTAAGAAGTCTTTGGAAGAAGCCGGAGCTGAGGTTGAGCTTAAGTAAGCTCTCCGAGCTGCAAAATCTTGGTTTAGGTCTTTCCGTTATAAGCGGATGAGGCCTAAACCCTTTTGCGTATATAATGTTATACGCTCTACTTTTTTATATTTTAATCAAAATTTTGTCCATTGATGATTACAAATCAGACTGAAAGATTAAATTTTGCCTCTGCTAAGAATACTCCAAGTTACCCGGATTTCTTAGATATTCAGATTAAGTCGTTTCAAGATTTTTTTCAACTTGAAACCAAAACAGATGAAAGAGGTAATGAAGGTCTTTACAACACCTTCATGGAAAATTTCCCAATTACGGATACTCGCAACCAGTTTGTACTTGAGTTTCTTGATTACTTCGTAGATCCACCACGTTACTCTATTCAAGAGTGTATTGAGAGAGGTCTAACTTATAGTGTGCCTTTAAAGGCTCGACTTAAGTTGTATTGTACCGACCCTGAGCATGAAGATTTCGAGACCATAGTGCAGGATGTGTATTTGGGAACAATTCCTTATATGACGCCGAGTGGAACATTTGTAATCAATGGAGCAGAGCGTGTAGTGGTATCTCAGCTTCACCGTTCGCCAGGTGTTTTCTTTGGTCAGTCATTCCATGCTAACGGGACGAAGCTTTATTCAGCTCGTGTTATTCCATTTAAAGGTTCATGGATTGAATTTGCCACTGATATCAATAACGTGATGTATGCGTATATTGATAGAAAGAAAAAATTACCTGTAACTACTCTTTTTAGAGCCATTGGTTTTGAAAGGGATAAAGACATTTTGGAAATTTTTGATCTTGCTGAAGAAATCAAAGTTTCTAAAACCGGAATTAAAAAATATCTAGGACGAAAACTTGCAGCTCGTGTACTTAATACGTGGCATGAAGATTTCGTTGATGAGGATACTGGAGAAGTGGTATCTATTGAGCGTAACGAAATCATCCTAGACCGTGATACTGTTCTTGAAAAGGAACATATGGATGAAATTTTGGAAGCAGATGTTAAGACCATCTTATTACATAAGGAGGAATCTCAATCTGCCGATTATACAATTATCCATAATACACTTCAAAAAGACCCTACCAACTCTGAAAAAGAAGCGGTAGAGCACATTTACCGTCAATTACGTAATGCTGAACCACCTGATGAGGAAACAGCTCGTGGTATTATCGAGAAATTATTCTTCTCTGATCAGCGTTATAATCTAGGTGATGTTGGTCGTTATAGAATGAATAAAAAGTTAGGGCTTGACATTCCAATGGAAAAACAAGTTTTAACTAAGGAAGATATAATTACCATTATAAAATATTTGATTGAACTAATCAATTCTAAAGCTGAAATTGATGATATCGATCACTTGTCGAACCGTCGTGTACGTACTGTAGGAGAGCAATTATCTGCTCAATTTGGTGTAGGGCTTTCTCGTATGGCTCGTACGATTCGTGAACGTATGAATGTTCGAGATAATGAAGTGTTTACTCCAATTGATTTGATTAATGCCAAGACATTATCTTCTGTAATTAATTCTTTCTTTGGAACAAACCAGTTATCGCAATTCATGGACCAAACTAACCCGCTTGCTGAGATTACTCATAAGCGTCGTTTATCTGCTTTAGGACCTGGTGGTCTTTCTCGTGAGAGAGCAGGTTTTGAGGTCCGTGACGTTCACTATACTCATTACGGTCGTTTATGTCCTATTGAAACTCCGGAAGGACCAAACATTGGTTTGATTTCTTCATTGAGTGTGTTTGCAAAGGTAAACAGTATGGGCTTTATTGAAACCCCTTATAGAAAGGTGGATGAAGGTAAAGTTGATTTAGGAGATGTGGTATACCTTAGTGCTGAAGAAGAAGAAGGGAAATTAATCGCTCAGGCAAATATTCCTTTGTCAGCAGAAGGTCAAATTGAAACCGATAAAGTTATTGTTCGTGATGAAGGAGACTTCCCGTTAGTAGATCCTATTCAAGTTGATTATACAGACGTTGCGCCTAACCAGATTGCATCTATTTCTGCCTCATTGATTCCTTTCTTGGAGCATGATGATGCGAACCGTGCCCTTATGGGATCTAACATGATGCGTCAGGCAGTACCGTTGTTACGTGCCGAGGCTCCTATTGTTGGAACTGGTTTAGAACGTCAAGTTGCTTCAGATTCTCGAGTATTGATTAATGCAGAAGGGAATGGAACAGTAGAGTATGTAGATGCAGAACGTATTACTATTAAGTATGATCGTACTGATGAGCAGCGTCTAGTTAGTTTTGAGGATGATGCCAAAACATATGAACTTATCAAATTTAGAAAAACAAACCAAGGAACCAGTATTAACCTTAAACCTATCGTTCGCAAAGGTGATCGTGTAGTTAAAGGACAAGTATTGTGTGAAGGATATGCTACAAAGCAAGGAGAGTTGGCTTTGGGTAGAAATATGAAGGTTGCCTTCATGCCTTGGAAAGGATATAACTTTGAGGATGCGATTGTAATTTCTGAGCGAGTAGTTCGAGAAGATATTTTTACCTCTATCCACATTGATGAATATTCACTTGATGTACGTGATACTAAGTTAGGAGCTGAAGAGTTAACCAATGATATACCAAACGTTTCTGAAGAAGCTACTAAAGATTTGGATGAGAACGGAATGATCCGAATTGGTGCTGAAGTAAAACCGGGAGATATTCTAATAGGTAAAATTACTCCAAAAGGAGAGTCAGATCCTACTCCTGAAGAGAAATTACTTCGTGCTATCTTTGGAGATAAGGCTGGTGATGTAAAGGATGCTTCATTAAAGGCTTCACCTTCACTTAATGGTGTCGTGATTGATAAGAAATTATTCTCTCGTGCTATCAAGGATAAGCGTAAACGTACTAAAGATAAAGAAGATATCGCTGTATTAGAGCTTGAGTATAACACCAAGTTTGAGGCATTGAAGGACGTACTAATCGAAAAATTATTTACACTGGTTAATGGTAAAACATCTCAGGGTGTAATGAATGATTTAGGAGAGGAAGTATTGCCAAAAGGTAAGAAGTATACCTTGAAGATGCTTAATGCAGTGGAGGATTTTGCACACTTGGTAAGTGGAAGTTGGACAACAGATGATCACACTAATAGCTTAGTAGATGATTTGTTACACAATTATAAGATCAAACTTAATGACCTACAAGGTGCATTGAGAAGAGATAAATTCACAATTTCTGTTGGAGATGAACTTCCAGCTGGAATCATGAAGCTTGCTAAAGTTTATATTGCCAAAAAGCGTAAGCTTAAGGTAGGTGATAAGATGGCAGGTCGTCACGGTAACAAAGGTATCGTAGCACGTATTGTACGTGATGAAGATATGCCGTTCCTAGAAGACGGAACACCAGTGGATATTGTACTGAATCCGCTTGGGGTACCTTCTCGTATGAACATCGGTCAGATTTATGAGACTGTATTAGGATGGGCTGGACAAAAATTAGGACAAACATATGCAACTCCTATTTTTGATGGTGCTGTTCTAGACCAGATCAATGAGCTAACTGATAAAGCTGGGGTGCCAAGATTCGGACATACATATCTGTACGATGGTGGAACCGGGGAGCGTTTTGACCAACCGGCCACTGTGGGAGTGATCTATATGATTAAGCTAGGCCACATGATTGATGATAAGATGCACGCACGTTCTATCGGACCATACTCACTTATTACACAACAGCCATTGGGTGGTAAAGCACAATTTGGAGGTCAACGTTTTGGTGAGATGGAGGTATGGGCATTGGAAGCTTATGGAGCTTCTAGTACACTACGTGAAATCTTAACAGTTAAATCTGATGATGTAATTGGAAGAGCCAAGACTTATGAATCAATAGTGAAAGGAGAAGCAATGCCAGAACCTGGTTTGCCAGAATCATTCAATGTTTTGATGCATGAGTTGAAAGGTCTAGGATTGGATATCAGACTAGAGGAATAATACATCGTAGTGAGCTTATGCTCACTACGTACCATTTTTATACTTAATTCATTATCACCATATATCATGGCAAAAACAAAAGATAAGAATACAGTGGCGAGATTTAATAAAATCTCAATAGGATTGGCATCTCCGGAGTCTATCTTGGCTGAGTCAAGAGGCGAGGTGTTAAAACCTGAAACCATTAACTATCGTACGCATAAGCCAGAGCGCGATGGTCTTTTCTGTGAACGAATTTTCGGCCCTGTAAAAGACTATGAGTGTGCTTGTGGAAAATATAAAAGAATTCGTTACAAAGGAATCGTTTGTGATCGTTGTGGCGTAGAGGTTACAGAAAAGAAAGTACGTAGAGACCGTGTCGGCCATATTAATTTGGTTGTACCGGTAGCTCACATTTGGTATTTCCGTTCTTTACCTAATAAAATTGGATACTTATTAGGGCTTCCTTCAAAGAAGCTTGATATGATTATCTATTATGAGCGTTATGTAGTAATCCAACCAGGTATTGCATCTGGACCTGATGGTGAGAAGCTTTCTGCCTTGGATTTCTTAACCGAAGAAGAATATTTGAATATTCTTGACTCGCTTCCGGCTGAAAATCAATATTTGGAAGATAATGATCCAAATAAATTTATCGCCAAAATGGGTGCTGAGTGTCTTATAGATTTACTACAGCGTACTAACTTAGATGAACTTTCATATGATTTACGTCACAAAGCAAATCATGAGACTTCTAAGCAACGTAAAACGGAGGCGTTAAAAAGACTTCAGGTAGTGGAGGCTTTCCGTGAGGCTCAAAACAATCGTGAGAACAAACCTGAGTGGATGGTTATGAAAGTGATTCCAGTGATACCACCAGAATTACGTCCGCTTGTGCCACTTGATGGAGGTCGTTTTGCAACTTCAGATTTGAACGACTTATACCGTCGTGTAATAATTCGTAACAACCGTCTTAAGCGTCTTATGGAGATTAAAGCTCCAGAAGTTATTTTACGTAACGAGAAGCGTATGTTACAAGAATCTGTTGACTCGCTATTTGATAATACTCGTAAGTCTTCAGCAGTAAAAACGGAGTCTAACCGTCCTTTGAAGTCACTTTCTGATTCATTGAAAGGTAAACAAGGTCGTTTCCGTCAAAACCTATTAGGTAAGCGTGTTGATTATTCTGCACGTTCGGTTATTGTTGTTGGACCTGAGTTGAAATTGTATGAGTGCGGTCTACCAAAAAATATGGCAGCAGAGCTTTACAAACCATTTGTAATCCGTAAATTGATTGAAAGAGGTATTGTTAAGACTGTAAAATCTGCGAAGAAAATTATAGATAAGAAGGAACCAGTAGTTTGGGATATTCTAGATAATGTAATTAAAGGTCACCCGGTTCTTCTTAACCGTGCTCCTACGTTGCACCGTTTAGGTATTCAAGCTTTCCAGCCAAAACTTATTGAAGGTAAAGCTATCCAGTTACACCCATTAGTGTGTACGGCCTTTAACGCCGACTTTGATGGTGACCAGATGGCAGTCCACCTTCCATTGGGACCTGAGGCAATTTTGGAGGCTCAATTGCTGATGTTGGCTTCACACAATATTTTGAACCCTGCTAATGGATCGCCTATCACGGTACCATCTCAGGACATGGTTTTAGGTCTATACTATATGACAAAAGCTCGTAGAAGTACCCCTGAACACCCTGTAAAAGGTGAAGGATTAACTTTCTATTCAGCTGAAGAAGTTACCATCGCTCATAATGAGAGACGTGTTGAGTTAAACACTATCATCAAGGTTCGTACTAAGGATTTGAATGAAGATGGAGAACTGGTTACTAAAATTATTGAAACAACTGTTGGTAGAGTGCTATTCAATGAAGTTGTTCCTGAGCAAGCCGGTTTCATAAATGAGGTATTGACTAAGAAATCACTTAGAGATATCATTGGTCATATTTTGAAAGTAACTGATGTTCCTAGTACAGCTGAGTTCCTTGATAGAATTAAGGATATGGGATATAAGTTTGCATTCCAAGGAGGTCTTTCATTTAGCTTAGGTGATATTATTATCCCTAAAGAAAAGATTGAAATGATTGCTGAAGCAAACGAGCAGGTTGATGGTATTATGATGAACTATAATATGGGTCTAATTACCAACAACGAACGTTATAACCAGGTAATTGATGTTTGGACATCTACCAATGCAATGCTTACAGAATTAGCTATGAAGCGTATCCGTGAGGACCAACAAGGGTTTAACTCGGTATTCATGATGCTTGATTCTGGTGCAAGGGGATCTAAAGAACAGATTCGACAGTTAACCGGTATGCGTGGATTGATGGCTAAACCTAAAAAATCAACTGCTGGTGGTGGTGAGATTATTGAAAACCCAATTCTTTCCAACTTTAAGGAAGGTCTTTCGATTTTGGAATACTTTATCTCTACCCACGGTGCTCGTAAAGGTCTTGCAGATACGGCTCTTAAAACGGCAGATGCTGGATACTTAACACGTCGTTTGGTTGACGTTGCACAAGACGTTATTGTAAACACGGTAGATTGTGGTACATTACGTGGAGTAGAAGTACAGGCCCTTAAGAAGAATGAAGAGATTGTTGAATCTCTTGGAGAAAGAATCTTAGGACGTGTATCATTACATGATGTATTCAATCCACTAACTGAGGAGTTATTGGTAGCTTCAGGTGAAGAAATCACAGAAGCCATCGTTAAGAAAATAAATGAGTCTCCGATTGAGAAAGTAGAAGTACGCTCACCATTGACTTGTGAGGCCAAACAAGGTATTTGTGCTAAGTGTTACGGTCGTAACCTAGCAACCGGGAAAATGGTTCAACGAGGAGAGGCGGTTGGTGTAGTTGCTGCTCAATCTATTGGAGAACCTGGTACACAGCTTACACTACGTACATTCCACGTTGGGGGTATTGCCGGAAACATCTCAGAAGAAAACAAACTAGAAGCACGTTTCAAAGGTGTTATTGAAATTGAAGACTTGAAAGTTGTTAAAGGTGAGAACGCAGATGGTAAGGCCGTTGATATTGTAATTTCACGTACAACAGAAGCTAAAGTAGTAGATGCGAAAACTGGTATTACTTTAAGTACGAATAATATTCCTTATGGATCACAAATCTTTATTAAAGATGGTGATACTGTAGCCAAAGGTGATATTCTTTGCCAATGGGATCCATATAACGGTGTGATTATTTCTGAATTCTCAGGAAAAATTGCCTACGAAAATATTGAGCAAGGAATTACTTACCAGGTAGAAATTGATGAACAAACAGGATTCCAAGAGAAAGTAATTTCTGAATCAAGAAATAAAAAATTGATTCCAACCTTGTTGATTCAAGATGCTAAAGGAAACGTATTACGTTCATACAACTTACCAGTAGGTGCTCACTTAATGGTTAATGATGGTGAGAAAATCAAAGAAGGTAAAGTACTTGTGAAGATTCCACGTAAATCGGCTAAGTCCGGGGATATTACTGGAGGTCTTCCACGCGTTACCGAATTATTTGAAGCTCGTAACCCATCTAATCCAGCAGTGGTTTCAGAAATTGATGGTGTTGTATCATTTGGTAAAATCAAACGTGGTAACCGTGAAATTATCATCGAATCTAAACTTGGAGAGATTAAGAAATATTTGGTGAAACTTTCTAACCAGATTTTGGTACAGGAGAACGATTATGTACGTGCCGGTATGCCATTGTCTGATGGTTCAGTTACTCCAGATGATATCTTGAACATTAAAGGACCATCTGCAGTACAACAGTATTTAGTAAATGAAGTACAAGAGGTTTATCGTCTACAAGGAGTGAAGATTAACGACAAACACTTTGAGGTTATCGTTCGTCAAATGATGCGTAAAGTAGAAGTTCAAGACCCAGGAGATACTATTTTCCTAGAAGGACAATTGGTACACAAAGATGACTTTGTTGAAGAAAATGACCGATTGTTTGGTATGAAGGTAGTAGAAGATGCCGGAGAGTCTAGTAATTTAAAACCTGGACAAATTATAACTCCACGTGAATTGAGAGATGAAAATTCTATCTTGAAACGTTCTGATAAGGCATTGGTTGTTGCTAGAGACGTTATCACGGCTACAGCTACTCCAGTCTTACAAGGTATTACTCGTGCATCATTACAGACTAAGTCGTTTATTTCGGCAGCGTCGTTCCAGGAAACAACTAAGGTGTTAAATGAAGCTGCTGTTAGTGGTAAAGTAGATACCTTAGAAGGTTTGAAAGAAAATGTTATTGTAGGTCACAGAATTCCAGCCGGTACAGGTATGCGTACATACGATCACATCATTGTAGGATCAAAATCTGAATATGATGAAATCATGGCCAACAAGGAAGAAGTTAATTTCTAAGAAATACTAACTATGAGTGAACAAGATAAAAACAAACAAGGGCAAATTAATATTGAGTTGGATGAGAAAACAGCTGAAGGGATTTATTCCAATTTGGCAATCATTAATCATTCTGTATCAGAATTTGTTGTAGACTTTATCAGTATAATGCCTGGGACGCCTAAAGCTAAGGTGAAGAGTCGGATAATTCTAACTCCTCAACATGCAAAACGTTTCTTAAAAGCGTTACATGATAATGTTAATCGTTTTGAGAAAGCTCATGGTGAAATAAAGGATTATGAGCAACCTCCTATTCCGCTCAATTTCGGGCCAACAGGTGAAGCTTAAAATCAGAAGCGCTGCATATTTTATGCAGCGCTTTTTTTCTATATTAGGATATTCAACTGAATCTCATGAGTCACCGTATTCAATCTTTTAAGGAATTTTATCCATTTTATTTGACTGAACATCAGAATACAACTAGTCGTGTTCTGCATTTTATAGGAACTTCTTTGTTTTTTATTTTACTGATTGTTGCTATTATTAATAGATGGGGATGGCAGTGGGTTTTTTTACCCATGGCAGGTTATGGTTTTGCCTGGATTGGCCATTTCTTTTTTGAAAAAAATAAACCGGCTACTTTTCAGTACCCGGTTTGGAGTTTATTATCAGATTTTAAGCTTTATTTCGAGATCCTCCTTGGGAAAAAATCATTTAATACGTCAAAAGATCATTAATTAAATTCCGAGGTGAAATGAAGTTTTACATTGGGATACTTTTGTTTATTCATTTCAATGGAAAAAGGTGAATCTGCTAAAAAGACTAATTGTCCTTGTTTGTCTTTAGCCAAAAACTTTTGTTTGACACGTAAAAAATCAAGGTATTCAGGATCTTTTGGATTCGCAGGTTCTTCTACCCAACATGCTTTATACACAGGGAAGTTTTCATAACTACATTTTGCACCATATTCATGTTCTAATCGGTATTGAATTACTTCATATTGTAGTGCTCCAACGGTACCTATGACTTTACGCCCGTTGAGTTCTAGTGTAAATAACTGGGCTACACCTTCGTCCATCAATTGGTCAATACCTTTTTCAAGTTGTTTTGATTTCATTGGGTCCGCGTTATTGATATAACGAAAATGCTCAGGCGAAAAACTTGGAATTCCTTTAAAATTGAGTACCTCTCCTTCAGTAAGTGTATCACCTATTTTAAAGTTCCCGGTATCGTGTAGACCTACAATGTCACCAGCATAGGATATATCTACTATTTCTTTCTTTTCAGCGAAGAAGGCATTCGGGCTTGAGAATTTCAAGTTTTTATTATGACGGACATGCAAATAGGGTTTGTTTCGCTCAAAAGTACCAGACACAATCTTTATAAAGGCAAGACGATCTCTATGCTTGGGGTCCATGTTTGCGTGTATTTTGAAAACAAATCCACTGAATTTATTTTCTGATGGAATTACAAGTCGTTCTTCACTTTGCTTGGGTCTTGGAGAAGGGGCAATATCTATAAAACAGTCCAACAGTTCTCTAACTCCAAAATTGTTTAATGCTGAACCAAAAAATACAGGTTGTAGTTGACCATTGAGATAGGCCTCCCGATCAAATTGTGGATATACCTCATACACCAATTCAAGATTTTCTCTTAATTGTTCGGCAGCTTTGTTTCCTACAATTTTATCTAGTTCTGGGCTGTTTATATCATCAAAAGCGATCAGGTCTTCAATATCTTTACGGCTATCACCACTGAATAAGTTGATATTCTTTTCCCAAATATTGTAAATCCCTTTAAAATCGTAGCCCATTCCGATTGGAAAACTAAGAGGGGTTACAGTGAGGCCAAGTTTCTGCTCGACTTCATCTAATAGATCAAAGGCATCTTTCCCTTCTCGGTCTAATTTGTTGATGAATACGATCATTGGAATGTTCCTCATTCGGCAAACTTCAACTAGTTTTTCTGTTTGCTCTT
The DNA here is from genome assembly GCF_028743515.2 of Imtechella halotolerans. Lineage (GTDB taxonomy): Bacteria > Bacteroidota > Bacteroidia > Flavobacteriales > Flavobacteriaceae > Imtechella > Imtechella halotolerans. Next base: position 168,977 of record NZ_CP117969.2, read on the forward strand.
CAACTCCTTTTGCAACATCAATTACTACAATCACACTGTCAACAGCAGTAAGAGTTCTAAAGGTATCTTCAGCAAAGTCTTTGTGACCTGGGGTATCAAGAATATTAATTTTTTTGTCTTTATAGATAAAAGCCAAAACGGAGGTAGCAACAGAAATACCTCTTTGGCGTTCAATTTCCATAAAGTCTGATGTAGCTCCTTTTTTTATTTTGTTGCTTTTTACAGCTCCAGCCTCTTGTATAGCTCCACCAAAAAGGAGAAGTTTTTCGGTAAGTGTTGTTTTACCGGCATCGGGGTGAGAAATAATCCCGAAAGTGCGTCTTTTTTCGATTTCTTTTAAAAAACTCATTTACAGAAAATTTGTGTGCAAAAATAGTGTTTATGAGTCGTATGCCCACGTGTATTCAAATAAAAAGTGCTTACCATTGGCAAGCACTTTTAAAGTATTGTGTTTTTTTATTAAATAACTTCAGCGCTAAGTCCGGCTTCCAATAGTACACTGCATCTAGGTGCGAGGTCTTCATAGTCCCCAGTTTTAACAGTGCATTGTCCTTTATAGTGGACTAATATGGCGCATTGTTCTGCTTGGATGGCTGTATGGTCACATGCATAGATAAGCATTTCAATAACATGATCAAAAGTGTTTACATCGTCATTGTACAGAACAATTTCATGCTGTTTGTCTACAGCCTCTTCTACGAGTACATCTTCTTGTATTTTCTCTTTTGAGCTCATTATAAGTCTTTTAAGGCTAATTTACATATTTCACTGCTACCCAATGATTTTTTTCCAGATTTTCAACAAACTTTAACGAATGCTCAAGACATTTCTCACTTATTGCAGGAATATCTTCTTTATAAAATCCACTTAAAAGTAACATGCCATTGGGTTGTAGGCATTTTACATAGGTAGGAATGTCTTCCAGTAGTATATTTCGATTAATGTTTGCAATGATTAGATCATAGGATCTCCCCTCTAATAAGGAAGCATCACCCTCTTCAACCGTAATTTGTTTGCAATTATTGCGTTCAACATTCTCTAAAGCATTAAGGTAACACCAGTTGTCAATGTCAATAGCATCAATCGGATGAGCGCCTCTCATTTCGGCTACAATAGCCAAAACTCCAGTTCCACTACCCATATCTAACACCTTTTTATCCTTTAAATCAGTATTCAAAAGATGTTGTATCATCATGTGTGTAGTTTCATGATGACCTGTTCCAAAGCTCATTTTAGGCTCTATGATTACATCAAATTCTGTATTTGGAACTTCATGAAAAGGAGCTCTTACAGTACATCTATTGTCCACTACAATGGGAGTGAAATTTTTTTCCCATTCTTCATTCCAGTTTACCTGCTCAATTTCATTAATTACATAGGAAATGGAGAAATCATTATTTTCCAAGATATATATATCATTTAGGACATCTTCAGTCCATAGTTCCTTTTGAATGTAGGCCAGTAATCCATCTTCTGTTTCAACAAAACTTTCAAATCCTGTCTCTCCGAGTTCTGCCATCAGAATTTCCGTTGCTGGATCTTTTGGAGTAATAGTAAATTGGTATTCAATATAACTTATTGCCATGTGCTATTTTTCTGCAAAGTTACAAATCCCTTTGTAATGGCATTTCAGACGAATCGAATATTTATATTACTTTTGCCATGAAAACAACACAATAATAATACTAAATAATGAAAAAAATAGTAGTACTCTTTTTACTGTTTATTGGGGTTACTTTTGTGCATGCGCAGGAGGATAAAGAAAAAAATAATGATTTAAAGTTATCCACGCTTCCTTATTATAGTTATGGTAGTGGACTAGGTTTAACATCTCCGGATAGTTTATTTCAGCTTAACCTGCGTTTTCGTATGCAAAACAGGTTAACTTTTATAGAAAATGAAGGAGAGGAGGCAGCCTTTGATGGTCAGATTCGTCGTCTACGTTTGCGTTTTGATGGATATGTTGGAGATCCTAAATTTTTATATGCGATTCAACTTTCCTTTTCACCAGGAGATGTGGGAGAGATTCATGATGGAGAAAATATAAATATTATACGTGATGCTGTAGTATTCTACAGACCTAACAAGCGTTGGAATATTAGTTTTGGTCAAACCAAATTACCAGGTAACCGTCAAAGAGTAAATTCTTCTGGTGCTTTACAGCTTACAGACCGTTCTATTAATAATGCGCGCTTTACTATAGATAGAGATTTTGGACTACAGGTTCACAATCTAAATGAATTTAAGGATCGTTTTTCTTATAATTTTAGAGCTGCCATAAGTTCTGGGGAAGGACGAAATTGGACTAAAAATAATAACAATACTGGATTAGCATATACAGGGAAAGTTGAGTTGTTTCCTTTTGGAGCCTTTAAGAGTAATGGTTCTTATTTTGAAGGGGATGTTTTAAGAGAAGAACGTCCAAAATTAATGGTGTCAGCTGCTGGACAGTTCAATCATAAGGCTCGAAGGGCCAGAGGTCAATTAGGTGATGATTTGTATGAAGAGAGAGATTTGAAATCTTTGTTTCTTGATGCGGTTTTGAAATATCAAGGTTTTGCGTTTATGACCGCCTATATGCAAAGAACTACAGATAATCCTTTGACCTATAACCCAGATGACATGTCAGATATAAGATATGCTTATGTCGGGCATGGTTATGATTTTCAAATGAGTTATAATTTCATAAATGATTATGAATTGATCGGGAGATATTCAATTCAAAATTTAGAAAATGAAATTCAGGCGTTTGCTCCGGAGGCTCAGCAGTATAGTTTAGGTGTTACTAAATACATTTGGGAGCATTCTTTTAAACTACAAGCAGAAGTTACGATGGATAAGCTAGATTTTGTCGACGGCTCAACCAAAAATAATTGGTATGCACGTTTTCAAGTTGAAATTGGTATATAAGAGAAGCCCCATTAATGGGGCTTCTTTATGTTTTAATGTTGCCTTAAAGTGCTTTTACAATGGCAATAAAATCTTCTGCAACTAACGAGGCGCCACCTATAAGTCCACCATCTACATCAGGTTGGGAGAAAATTTCTTCTGCATTGTTAGGTTTAACACTTCCTCCATATAGAATAGATACATAATCAGAAATTTTATCCGTGTATTTTTTAGCAATGGTTTCTCTTATAAAGTAGTGCATTTCCTGTGCTTGTTCAGGACTAGCGGTTTCACCTGTTCCAATGGCCCATACAGGTTCATAGGCAAGAATAATATTCTTCCAAGCTTCTGCAGGTAGATGGAAAAGCGCATTTTTAAGTTGATTTTCAACTACTTTAAAATGATTTTCAGATTTTCTATCTGCTAGCTCTTCACCAAAACAGAATATAATAGTCATTTGGTTTTTTAACGCAGAGTCCACCTTTTTCGCCAATAAAGCATCATCCTCTCCAAAGTAGGCTCTTCGCTCAGAGTGTCCTAAAATAACCGTTGATATACCTATGCTTTTAAGCATTTCTGCAGATATTTCACCCGTGTAAGCTCCGTTATCAGCGTAGTGCATATTTTGGGCAACTACCTCAATAGGACTTTGTCGTAGGGCTTCAAATGCAGCAAATAAATTGGTAAATGGCGGAGCTATCATTACTTCTACATCCGTTTTCTTAAGTTTTTTACGTATGCCGGAAATCAATGATTCTGTTTGCGCTAAATCATTATTCATTTTCCAATTACCGGCTACAATTTTTCTTCTCATTTCTTTCAGTTTGGTTGTTTTCAAATTATACAAAATCATCGTACTTGTACTCGGGGATCAAGCCATGCGTAGATGATATCTACAAAGATATTAATAAGTATAAACATGGTGGCAATAATTAATACCGATCCCATTATTATAGGTAAGTCAAGTGTATTGAGAGCATCAACTATTTCTTTCCCTAATCCGTTCCATCCAAAAATATATTCAACAAATACTGCACCCGCAAGCATACTGGCAAACCATCCAGATATAGCAGTAATGACAGGATTAAGTGCGTTTTTTAATGCATGGTTTTTGATAACCTGGTAGGAAGATAAACCTTTTGCTTTGGCAGTGCGGATGTAGTCTTGGCTAAGTACTTCTAGAAGTGAGTTACGCATTAATTGGCTTACTACTGCCAAGGGTCTAATTCCTAAGACAATTGCTGGAAGTAGCAAGTTTTTTAATTGCAGATGAATTCCTTCTCCAAAATCATCCATGGCATATAGACTTCCAGTCATATTTAGATTTGTGTACCGATGAAGTACAAAACCAAAAAGCCAAGCAAAAAGGATAGCGCTAAAGAAAGAAGGAACACTCATGCCTAGTGTGCTTGTTATTTGAATTAATTTGTCTATCCATCGGTCTTTGTATAGGGCAGAAAGAATTCCTAAGGATATACCAATGGTAATGGCAATAAAAATAGCAGCAATGGCAAGTACCATGGTGTTGGGCAGTGTATCTGCAATGACTTCAGTTACTTTCTTTCCGTTTTTCTGAAATGATTCTCTAAGGTAAGGAGTTTTTAACGCCACAGAAAAGGAGGAAGCTTTGATAAGAACCACCCCATTGTATTTCTGAGTATCAAAATAAGTATATCCTTGGGGGGAATTTCCATGAAAGGAAATTGGTGAGATATCATTAAGGTAGTACACATATTGGGTAGACAATGGTTTGTCAAATCCATATTTTTTTTTGATTGCCGCCAGTTGTGCACTATCTTCATTTTGATCAAGCATCATTCGGGCTGGATCACCTGGTAAAACGGTGAAGAGTAGGAAAATGACGGTAGTCACTCCCCATAATGTGAGGAGTGCTTGCCATAATTTACTCAAGAAGTATCGCATTAATTCAAAAATTAGTCTAGAATAAGATCTTCGGCATCATTAAAATGCAATTTTTGCGTGATAACACCTTTCTGTACTTTTACAATTCCAGGATTAGACCTAACAATTGTTTTTAGAGTTGTTTGATCTGTAAAGAAAAATTCAAATCCTAACTTATAGTGCTTAACAAAATCCTGACTTTTATCTATTGAAGCTGTCATTCCAATTACAGTATAACCTTTACTAATTGCTTTGTCTGTGATTGACTTAATGTTTTTAAAACCTTGGTCAGAGGCCTTAGATAGATCATAAGAAACAACCATAAGTAATTTTTCTTCCTTCATAAGGTCTTCTGTGAAGTCCTCTCCTTCCATTTCAATACTAAAATCATGAATAGGAGGTTCGTATCCTTTTTCTAGTTCGACAGTTTCCACAGAAATAAATTCACCATCAACAACTGGATAGTCTCCACCAGTAGTGATTATTTTTTCGTTACCATCCACAATGAATTTCCAATGGTAGTCGTATTTAGGCTTAGGCGCATCTTCAGGTATACTCATACCGTCTGGTATTGAAACACCTGTTTTATAGGCCCTGAAATCTACTGAAGGAAGGTGATTAAGTACATGATTAGCAAACCAGATACTGGCAAGTAAAGCAATACCGGTAATTGTAAGGGGTAATTTACCTGAAAATAGAGGTTTTATATGTTGGACGCCAAAGAACAGTACTAGTATAAAAACTAATAAGACAATGTCTTTGGTAAAGGATTCCCATGGAGTTAGTTTCATTGCATCTCCAAAGCATCCACAATCTGTCACTTTGTTAAAATACGCGGAATAGAATGTAAGAAATGTAAAAAATACGATCATTAATAGAAGACTCCATACTGTAAATTTAGGTTTGTATCCGACCAAAAGCATGATTCCTAACAATACCTCGAAAATGACCACCGCAATTGCGATAGCTAATGCATAGGGGACTAGAAAAGGTAGGTTGAGTACACCCACTTCAAAATATTCTTCCAATTTGAAAGAAAATCCCATAGGGTCATTTAGTTTAATCCAACCACTAATAATGAACAATATGCCTACAATAATTCTGGAAATACCTACAAGTAATCTCATAAATGTTAGTTTTTTTGGTTTTGAGTAGCTTCTTCTATGTGAATAAGTGCAAATACGGCATAATTAATCATATCTTGATAATTTGCATCTATGCCTTCACTTACGATGGTTTTACCCTGATTGTTTTCAATTTGTTTGACACGCAATAGCTTCTGAAGAATTAGATCTGTAAGTGAACTGATTCGCATGTCTCGCCATGCTTCCCCATAATCATGGTTTTTATTTTCCATCAGTGCCTTAGTTTGGGCAATTTTAGTGTCATATAAAACTGTTGCTTGTTCAACATTAAGATCAGGTTGTTCAACAACTCCTTTTTCCAGCTGAATTAAAGCCATAATAGCATAATTAATGATTCCAATAAATTCAGGAGTCTCATCTTCTTCGACCCTTCTAGTTTGGTTTTGTTGCAAGCTTCTTATGCGCTGTGCTTTTATAAAAATCTGATCTGTAAGAGAGGGTAAGCGTAAAATTCTCCATGCACTACCATAGTCAGCCATCTTGTTGATAAAAAGTGCTCTGCAAGTGGCAATGACTTGGTCGTATTGTTTTGATGTTTTCTGCATGTGTTTGGTTCAAATTTGCGTAAATTTCGCTTTAAAATTTAAATATTCAAAGTGCTGAAAGAAAGAATACAGTAGTGAAGGTCTAATATACTTAATTTCAGTAGGAAAACGCATCTTATTTTATGACGATTAATTGTAAGGGAACTTTAGTTGACTTGACCAAACCCAAAGTTATGGGTATTTTAAATGTTACTCCTGATTCTTTTTTTGATGGAGGAAGGTATGCTGACGAGAATAAAATTCTAGAAAGAGTGGCAGGTATGTTGGAGGATGGGGCTACTTTCATTGACCTTGGAGCGTATAGCTCTCGTCCTGGAGCTGATTTTGTTTCAGAAGCGCAAGAGCTTGAGCGAATCGTACCTATAGTAGAATTACTGGTACGCAATTTTCCTGAAATTCTATTGTCTATAGATACCTTTCGAAGTAATGTGGCAAAGGAAACCATTAGTGCAGGGGCAGCTATAATAAACGATATAGCTGCGGGAGGTTTAGATTCAGAAATGATGAAAGTGGTTGGAGCACTCAAAGTGCCCTATATTATGATGCATATGAAAGGAAATCCCAATACTATGCAACAACTTGCCTCGTATTCAGATTTGACACAGGAGGTATTAGAATATTTTTCTCATAAAATTTCTGAAGCACGAAGCTATGGAATTGATGATCTTGTTTTGGATCCAGGATTTGGATTTGCAAAAACTTTAGCACATAATTATGAACTAATGTCCAAGGTTGAATTGCTTCATATGGCTGGGTTGCCTTTGTTAGTAGGTGTTTCTAGGAAGTCTATGGTTTATAAGTTGCTTAATGTTACACCTGCTCAGGCACTTAATGGAACCACGGTTCTTCACACCATTGCACTCCAAAAGGGAGCTCAAATTTTAAGGGTTCATGATGTAAAACAAGCAATGGAGTGTATTGCCATAATCGATCATTTAAATGCTAATAAAAATGAATAGGCTGAATTGGGATTTCAAATTTGATAACATATTAAGTTCATGAAAAAAGACATATTTAAATTAGGAATAGTTGTAGTGATTGTGTTATTTACGTCATGTCAAAAACGTATGGTTCAATTACCTCAGGTAGTAGAAGTAGAGACTGTATCTCTAACAGATATTTCTCCTATTTACATTTTTTATAATGAAAAGGCTCCGAATGATGTGGAGGTAAATAGAAAAAATTTGATTTCGACTACCCATTGGATATTTCATGTGGATAAGCGTAATGGGCTGGAGCAGGCAGGGGAGGCTATTGAAAAGTTGCAATTGAAAAAACAAAATCAAAAAGCGCATAAAAATGAAGCCTCACAAAACTATTTTTCTGTGTCTGATAGTATTCATAAGGAGCTGGCTTTTGTTAATTTCACTGAATGGCCTTTTAGAGTAATTCAGGAGGAAGCCCTTGATACAATTCCTCTTACCAGTAGTAATAAACTTATTTTTGGAAAAGACAAAAGAGTATGGGTTAACGATTATGAGATTAGTTATGATACTTTTGATGAGCATATGGATAGACTTTTGGCAAATGAATTAGTCCGTGATCAGGAGTGGCTTTTAGTCTTCCATGGTGATCAATCTTTTCAAGAATTTATGGCCTATTTTACGCATATTAAACAGCATCAATTGAAACCTTTTAAGGTAATCCATGTACTGCGAGAGGACAATTAAGACGAATTTGTTACTTTTACTTAAAAACCTGAACAGTTGAAGTTTTTTGATTTTTTAGAATTTACACTTATAGACCTTATAGATATAGTACTAGTGGCTTTGCTATTGTATTATGTGTATAAATTGGTTAAAGGCACTGTGGCTATCAATATATTTATTGGTATTGTAATTATCTATATTATTTGGAAAATTACTGAAGCACTTCAGATGGAGCTATTAAGTAATATTCTTGGGAAATTTATTGGAGTAGGGGTATTTGCCCTTATTGTAGTGTTTCAACAAGAAATTCGTAAGTTTTTGTTGATGCTTGGATCTACAAATTTAGCTTCTAAAAGGAATTTTTTAAAATATTTTAAATTTAACAAAAGAGAACAGTTTGGAACAGAGCTGGATGTAGAAGCTGTTGTTTCTGCATGCGAAAAAATGGCACAGTCTAAGACTGGAGCCATTATTGTTTTCGAAAGAAATAATCCTTTAGATTTTGTTAAGGCCACTGGAGATGCTATGAACATCGAAGTGACTCAGCCTATAATTGAGAGTATATTTTATAAAAATAGCCCTCTTCATGATGGGGCTATCATCGTAGATGGCAATTACATAGTTGCTACTAGAGTAATTTTGCCAGTGAGTAATGAAAATACCATCCCTTTACGTTTCGGGTTACGTCATCGTGCAGCGGTCGCTATTACAGAAAAAACAGATGCATTAGCTCTGGTAGTTTCTGAAGAAACGGGACAAATGTCATATATTAAGAATGGTGAATTCAAACTGTTTAAAAGCAGGGAGGAATTAGTAACCATGCTGACTTCTGATTTGGTCTGATTTAAATGGTTGCATCCTCTGCCAAGAATTGGACCTCATATAGGTTTCTATAGTATCCTTTATCTATTGTTAGTAATTCATCATGAGTTCCTTCTTCTACAATAGTTCCAGAATCCATAACAATAATTTTGGATGCCTTTTTAACTGTAGCCAATCTGTGAGCAATTACAATTGATGTACGACCCTCTGTGATTTTCTGAGTCGCTCGTTGAATAAGTTGCTCTGAATACGTATCAACAGAAGAAGTCGCTTCATCTAAAATTAATATACTTGGATTACTTACATAAGCCCTTAAAAAGGCGATGAGTTGTCTTTGTCCTGAAGAAAGCATCGTCCCTCGTTCTTTTACATTGTAATGGTAACCACCAGGAAGACTCATGATGAATTCATGAATTCCAATTTCTTTGGCTGCCTCAATTACATGATCTTCTGTTATATCTGGGTTTTTGAGAGTAATGTTGTGATAAATAGTGTCGGCAAAAAGGAAAACATCCTGAAGTACAACTGCTATGTGGCTTCGTAAAGAAGGAAGCGTATATTCTCGGATGTCAATGTTATCAATGCAAATACTACCATCCTGAATTTCGTAAAATCGATTCAATAGATTAATTATGGTGGATTTTCCAGCTCCTGTGGCACCTACAATTGCGACTGTTTCCCCAGCTTTTACATCAAACGAAATACCATGTAATACTTCTTCGTTTTCAATGTATCCAAAATGAACTTTTTTAAATGAAAGATCACCATTCATGGTAGTTGCTTCAATGGATCCTTTATCTTCTATTGAACTTTGAGTGTCCAATATATTGAATACCCTATTGGCGGCTACCATCCCCATTTGAAGAGTGTTAAATTTATCAGCTATTTGACGTAGTGGTCTAAATAGCATTTGTGACATTTGAATAAACATGAATATGGTTCCAAGTTCTACAGAACCATCACTTACAGCTTGAAGCCCTCCGTACCATACTATAAGACCGATGGTAATGGATGAAGTTATTTCAGCAATAGGAAAGAAAATTGAATTGTACCAAACCGTTTTTAACCAGGCTTGTTCGTGCTTTTTGTTTATCTTTTTAAAATTGTCGTATTCCGTTTCTTCTCTTGTAAAGAGTTGGACGATTTTCATTCCAGTAACTCTTTCTTGAACAAATGAGTTCAGGTTGGCTACCTGTAGACGTACTTCGGTAAAAGCAACTTTCATAGCTTGTTGAAACAAGCGTGTCGCATAAAGGATAATCGGGAGTACAGCAAAAACAATCAATGCTAATTTCCAGTTAAATAGTAGCATGGCAATCATGACTGCCAGCATTTTAAGAAGATCACTAACAATTTCAAAAAAGCCAGAACTAAATATTTCTGCAATTCGCTCCATATCGCTTACCGTACGTGTAACTAGTAGACCTACTGAAGAATTATCGTAATACTTCATTTTAAATCTGAGCATATGAGCAAACAACTTTTTGCGAATATCTCTTACAATGGATTGTCCTATCCAATTAGCGTAATACAAAAAATATAATTGCGAAATCACTTCTCCAAGCAGGATACCTGCCATAATTAGGGAAAAGGTTAGTAATCCCTGATAGTCTTTAGTGATGATATAGTCATCAACGGTAAGTTTTAGTAGGTAAGGCCTTGCTACGGATAACAAAGACAACAAGATAGCTACAAACGCCACGCTTACAAACGTCAGGCGGTAAGGGCGTGTGTATTTCATCAGCCTTTTGAAAAGCTGCGTGTCAAACGATTTGGAGGTGGTTTGGCTCATAAGTTTCTAAAGACAGTTGACGGATATATAACTTTGGTTAAATATAGTGCATGTGCGGGAACTGAAACACCAGCCTTGCTTCTATTTTTACTTTCTATAATAGTTTTAACGTTTTCAATGCTAGATTTGCCTAGTCCTACTTCTAGTAGAGTTCCTACAATAGCTCTTACCATATTTCGTAAAAAACGATCTGCAGTTATAGTGAATACTAGTTTTTCATCCATTAAAGTCCATTGGGCGTGACTAATGTCGCAGAGATACGTTTTAACATCGGTATTTGATTTAGAGAAGCACTGAAAGTCATTGTATGAAAAAAGTACTTCAGCTGCTTTGTTCATGGCTTCAATATCTAATGGTAAATTTATGTAGTAAGCATACTCATTTAGAAATGGAGATTTCTTTTGGGTAAGCCAATATTCATACGTTCGTTGGGTGGCATCAAAACGAGCGTGAGAATCCTCTTTAACTGGGTGTATACCTGTGATTGCAATATCGTATGGTAGGTATGAATTGAGCTTGTGTACAAGGTTAGAATCAACCTTTTGTTGTATGTCAAAATGGGCAAACATTTGTTTGGCGTGAACACCAGCATCAGTGCGACCTGCCCCTATTAGTTCAATGGGGGTGCGTAACATCATGCTAAGTGCTTTTTCAAGTACTTCTTGAACAGAAATAGCATTGGGTTGATATTGCCAACCGTGATAGTGTTTTCCGTTATATGAAAACTCTAAAAAATATCTCAAGAGAATCGGTATTTTTGTTTGCAGTTCACAAAAATACATAAAATTCAAACACCGATTTTTCAAGGTGACTAGAAACATACCTTATGACACGAATATTACTTTTGTCCGACACCCATAGTTATATAGACGATAATATACTAAAATATGTTAAACAAGCCGATCAGGTGTGGCATGCAGGAGATATAGGTAATTTAAAGGTAACCGATGCTATAGAGGCTGTAAAGCCTCTTACGGCGGTATATGGAAACATTGATGATGCAAGGGCAAGATTGGAATTTAAAGAAGACTTGTGGTTTACATGTGAAGGTGTAGAAGTATTTATGACTCATATCGGAGGGTATCCTGGAAAATACCATCCCAGAATTCGTGAGGAGGTTAAACATAAGCGCCCAAAGCTATTTATTTGTGGTCATTCACATATACTTAAGGTAATGTGGGATAAACAACTTGGAATACTGCATATGAACCCGGGCGCTGCTGGTAAGCACGGTATGCATAAGGTAAGGACAATGCTTCGTTTTGAAATAGATGGTGAGGCAATTAAGAATCTTGAAATAATTGAATTGGAAAAGAGATGATCGATGCCTTAATTGCTTTTTTTGAAATTAGTTTAGTAGGGACGAAAATGTGTGTAATAAAAAAAGCCTCTCACTAGGAGAGGCTTTTGAGCCGATAGAGGGATTCGAACCCACGACCCCGAGATTACAAATCACGTGCTCTGGCCAACTGAGCTATATCGGCTTTTGCGGGTGCAAATATAGAATTCAATTTCATCTTTGCAAACCCTTTTTGCATTTTTTTTATGCCAATTGATTAATTTTTTGAATCAATGCACCGGCCTTAACCTCTAACTCTTTGCTAACTTCCTTAAGATGAGACTTTCTGTTCTCAACTTTCTTGTTGTTAATTTTTGCAATTAATTCATCAAAAGTTGCAATTGCTTCTTCAATAATTGCATTTCCTTCCTCAGAATTTGTTTTTTGCGTAGCTAATTCAGTAATGTATACTGCCTCTATAATGTCTCCTAAAACGTAGTTGATATCCTTTTTAAGGTTTTTAATACTTGCCATATCGTTATAATTTGCTGCAAAAATACGTTTATTTATGCAATTTTACACATAAACTTCCAAAAGTTCTAATCCATTGGTGGAGATGTCTATTTGTGCACAACAGGCTGGAATAAGAACTGTTTCTCCTTTTTGGATGGTTACTTCTCCGTTTTCCGTTGATATGGATCCAGAACCATGGACACATACAAAGATGGTAAAGGAATCACGTTCTGATAATTCTTGTGAAAAGTCTTTGGATAAATTAAGGTAATTGGTATTGAAATAGGGGCACTTGACCATATTGTTAATGCCATTTCCTTCTTTGGTGTAATTGATTTTGAAGTCGTCTTTATACGAGTAATCAATAGCATCAATGGCAAGTTCCGTATGAAGTTCGCGTAAATTTCCTTCTTTATCTTTTCTATTGAAATCATATACACGGTATGTGATATCACTTGTTTGCTGGATTTCGGCTAGTAGTATCCCAGCTCCTATGGCATGTACTTTTCCAGTATTGATGAAAAATGTATCACCTTCCTTTACTTTTTCATAATTAAGAATGTCGGTTAGTTTACCTTCATTAAGATGTTTTTCATAGTTTTCTTTGGTCATGTCCTGCTTGAATCCAACAATTAGTTCAGCTCCTGGATCAGCCTGCATAATGTACCACATTTCTGTTTTTCCGAAGGAATTATGACGTTCTTTGGCTAATTCATCATTCGGGTGTAATTGAATTGATAAATCTTGTTTGGCGTCAATAAACTTTATTAAAATTGGGAATTCTGTACCAAACCGATTGGTGACACTTTTACCTAATAGCGCTTGTGGGTGGTGGTTTATCGCCTCTTGAAGTGAAGTTCCTGCCAAAGGACCATTTTCAATAATAGATACATCCCCTTTAACAGCAGAGAGTTCCCAGCTCTCACCTGTAATATCACTGGAGCTCGGTTTATTCAGTAGATCTTTAAGTTTAGTGCCTCCCCACAGGCGCTCTTTTAAAATAGGTTGAAATTTGAAAGGATAAAGATTCATAGCGTTTGTTTTAAAGTCTTGTATGCTTTTTGTATATGTGAAAGGGCGTCTATTCCTTTATGGTGTGCAATAAGCAATCCATCAGCATCAAAAATAAATGTTTCTCTTGCAGGGAGTAAACCAAAAAGAGGGCCTTTTATGCAGAAAAGACGTTGTGTTTCTTTATTAGGGTCGCTCAGTAAAGGAAATGGGAGTTGATGTTTTTTAGAAAATTCTTTATGACTCTCTGTATTATCTGTACTAATTCCAATTATAGAGGCATTAAGGTCTTTGAATAGATGATAAGAGTCTCTAAATCCACAAACCTCTTTAGTGCAAATAGGAGTGAAATTTTTAGGATAGAAAAATAGAACAGAAGGTTGACCTAAAAGTGACTTACTGTTAAATAAGACCCCTTCTTGGTCGATTAACTGAAATGAAGGTAATGGAGTTCCAAGTTGCATGTTATTCACCTCTATAGGTCACAAAATTTCGTGGGGTTTCATAAAGGGTAATCTCCAAATCAAGATTCAAGGGTAGGTGAGGTCTTAATTTTTTCCAGATTACTACTGCTATGTGCTCGGCTGTCGGATTTAAGGATTTAAACTCAGGGACATCTTCGTTTAAATTTTTGTGATCAAAAGCGAGTTCGATGTGCTTGTATATAAGGTCTTTAAGAATTTTAATATCAATAACGTATCCTGTTTCAGGATCAATATTTCCAAATACACTAGCTATTAGTTCATAATTGTGGCCATGATAGTTGGGATTGTTGCATTTCCCAAAAATGGCTTCATTTTTTTCAAAAGACCAGTCGGGACGGTAAAGACGATGTGCAGCATTGAAATAGGCCTTTCGACTTACTTTAACTTTCATGGACGTATACTTTGAGTTAGGTGAATATAAAATTTGTCAAAAATAATTTTGAACCATGCGGTGTACTTTTCAGGTTCTTTTTCTATGTCTGATTTGACCTCCTCAATAGCCATCCATTTCCAGTCCGCCACTTCTTCTGGATTTATTGTTGGAGTTTCATTATAATATCCTACCATGACATGATCAAATTCATGTTCTGTAAGACCATTATCAAAAGGAGCTTTGTAAATGAAGGAAACCTTCTCTTCTAAATCAGTTACAAACCCCATTTCTTCCATTAATCGTCTTTTCCCTGCTTGAATATTGGATTCTCCATGACGTTGGTGACTACAGCAAGTGTTCGTCCATAGTCCTGGAGAGTGATATTTGTGAAGTGCTCTTTGTTGAAGCATTGTTTCACCTTGGTCGTTGATAATAAATACAGAAAACGCCCTGTGTAATAAGGCTTTTTCATGGGCTTCCATTTTAGGCATTAGTCCAATTGGGTTGTCTTGCTGGTCAACTAATATAACTTCTTCTTCTTTCATAGTTTTTGAATACACAACAAAGCTACAAAATAGGTGTCAGCAATCAAATAGTGGAGTTGATTTGATCATTATAATGAGGGTTTTACTATCTTTAATTCAATGAATTTTATTTGAATGTCTGGTAAACGATTAGATACGGAGCGCTTGTATTTACTTCCAACCACATTGGAAGATGCTGAGTTTTTTATGAGATTAGTCAATACACCTAAATGGCTTAGGTATATTGGAGATAGAAATATTAAGACTGTTGATGATGCAAAGGGATATATTGAACATCGCGTGTTGAGTCAGTACAAACGATTGGGATATTCAAGTTTTACTATTATTAGAAAGAGTGATCATGAAAAGTTAGGTGTCTGTGGGATATACGAAAGAGAAGGATTGGATTCTAAAGATATTGGCTTTGCTTTTTTACCTGAATTTGAAGGACAGGGTTTTGGATATGAGGCAGCTTCAGCACTAAGAGATGCTGCTTTCAAAGAGTTTGGGTTGTCAGAGCTACTTGCTATAACCTCTCAATCAAATTTAGGATCTCAGAAATTATTGCTAAAGTTAGGTATGCAACCACAGGGTAAAATAGTACTACCGAATGAAACTGAAGAACTTTTTCTATTTTCCCTGAGCAGGTAATTTAGTCACGTGAAAAGCTAATGTAGCTTCCTTTTTTTATTCCCCATTTTTCCATAAGACCTGCGTTAATTTCTAAGACGTATTGGGCTGGTACTTCTGAAGGAAGTGATGATTCATCCATGGGCGTGGTGTTTTGATGAAAACTAACTACTTTCAAGTCTTTGTCTAAATAGATGATATCTAGTGGAATGATGGTGTTTTTCATGTAGAAATAGCGAGGCTCCTCTTGGTTAAAGATAAACAGCATTCCTTGAAGTGGTTCCATATGTTCTCTGTACATAAGGCCTACTTGAGTTTCAGCTGGTGTTTCTGCTATTTCAATGGAAATTACTTTTAATAACTTTCCATTGGCATTAAATATTGAAGCCGTACCTTCTTTAGTAAAAGTGATTTCTGCCAAATTAATGTCTTGCGGTGGAGGGTTGCATTTTCTTAAAATAATAAGAGAGAAAACCCCCATTAGTGATATACTAATAAGGGTTTTTCCAATATGTTTTTGAAAAATTGCTATCATGCCATTTTAGGTTTTCTAAACATAAAAAAGAATCCAATCAGAATAAAGGGAATGCTAAGCCATTGTCCTGTAGATAACAAATCAAGACTTTTTTCGAAACCTCCCTGACTTTCTTTAACAAATTCTACTATGAAACGAACAGTCCATAATAGAACTAAAAATAGACCGAAAAGAAAACCTGGTTGTTCCTTTTTAGTTGTTTTCCAATAAGCATACCACAGTATGATGAAGACGAATATATATCCAAAGGCTTCATATAGCTGAGCTGGGTGTCTAAAAGGAATCTGTTGTAGTATTTCTGAAAAGCGAGGATCATTTGCTAAAAGATCATAGGCCTTTGTGAGATCATTTTGTTGTGTTAGTTGTAGTAATTCACGTTTTCCGACATCCTCACCTTGAATGAATTTCACTCCCAATGGAAAATTAGAACCTACCACCTTTCCATATATTTCTGAATTCATAAAATTTCCAAATCGCACAAAGACAGCGCCAATAGATATGGGAACTACAATGCGGTCTAGAATCCAAAGGAGTGAGAATTCAGGGAATTTCTTAATATAAAGATACATTGCTAGGATAATACCTATGGCAGCTCCATGGCTAGCTAGACCGGCAAATCCAGTAAATTCAAATGGATTAAATCGGAAGGGGAGTAAGATTTCAGCTGGATGTTGGCTAAAATAGTCCCAGTCATAGAAAAAAACATGGCCAAGGCGAGCTCCTACTAATGTGGCAATAACTGTGTAAATAAAAAGACTATCTAGTTTATCGAGTGATTTTTTCTCGTTAATAAAAATCTTTTTCATAAGATACCAGCCAATGGTAAAGGCCAGTACAAACATGAGGCTATAATAGCGTACCTGAAAAAAACCAAGATCAAACAGCGTGTCGCTGGGATTCCATACAATGTTAATAAAGTTCATTCGTCAGATTTGATATAACTATGTAGTTGTAAATATACTTAATTGATAGGAATAGTAGTAAAAATGTACTTTAAAAAAACATAAAATATCCAGGATATTATATAATTACCAGGTTTTGAAGATTAATTCTAATTTTAATTTGACGGAATGCTCCTATGAAAATAGTGAATTATTCCAAGGTTTTCACCTCATTTGTATTTTTGTTAATATAGTATTCACTATGGAAAAGAAGGTATATAAGATTCGAGTTCACGGAAAATGTACCATGATTGAAAAGTGAGATTTGGTTAGGGAACAGGATCGTACCCACTACCACCCCAAGGGTGACAACTAAAAATACGTTTAATTGCCAACCATCCTCCTCTGAATAGTCCGTGCTTTTTAAGTGCTTCTGCAGTATAATGAGAGCATGTAGGTGAGTACCTACATGCTGCTGGTGTAAGTGGTGAGATCACATATTGGTAGAAACGGACCAATAGTAAAAATGGTGCTATTAGAATTTTTTTTAGCAAGCTTTTTTATTGCAATGTAAATGTAGTCCCGTCTTTTCCGTCTTTTAATTGAATTCCAAGAGATTCAAGTTCAATACGTATTTTGTCTGATAGAGCCCAATCCTTATTCGCCCGGGCTTCCGCTCTTAACTGTATAAGTAGCTCTACAACTCCGTTTAATTTTTGATTTTGATTGCTTCCTTCATTAGTTACATTTTCCAGTCCTAAAATATCAAACACAAATGCATTTAGGGAGGCAGTAAACAAGCTTAAGTCTGTAGCTGTAATTTGTTCTTTACCATCTTTAATAAGATTTATATAACGAACAGCTTCAAATAATTGAGCTATTAATATGGGGCTATTGAAATCATCGTTCATGGCGTCATAACCACTCTGTATCCATGTAGCTATGTCGACACTAGATTTGTCAGCTACCGGAAGTCTATCCAGCATTTGAATGGCTTCCATAAGTCTATAATACCCTTTTTCAGAAGCTTCAAGAGCATCATTACTGAAATCTAGAATACTCCTATAGTGGGCCTGAAGTATAAAAAACCTTGTAACAGAAGGCGAAAAAGGTTTACTTAAAATGGTATTTTCTCCAGAGAATATTTCATTTGGAAGGATGTTATTTCCAGTGGATTTAGCCATTTTCTTTCCGTTTAAGGTAAGCATGTTGGCATGCATCCAATAATTTACTGGACTATGTCCATTACAGGCTTCTGCTTGTGCAATTTCACATTCATGATGAGGGAACTTTAAATCCATTCCTCCTCCATGGATGTCAAATTGTTCACCAAGATATTTGGTACTCATTGCGGTACATTCTAGGTGCCAACCTGGAAAGCCATCGCTCCATGGTGAAGGCCATCTCATGATGTGTTGAGGTTCTGCCTTTTTCCATAATGCAAAGTCTTGAGGGTTCTTCTTGTCGCTTTGACCATCAAGCTCTCGAGTATTGTGAATAAGGTCCTCCACATTTCTTTTGCTTAATTTTCCGTAGTGATTTGATGCGTTAAATTTTAGTACATCAAAATACACAGAACCATTGACCTCATAAGCAAATCCTTTTTGAATAATTTCTTTAATGATTTCAATTTGTTCAATTATGTGACCTGTAGCTGTCGGCTCAATACTTGGTTCTAAATTATTGAACTTTGCTAATGTATTATGGAAGTCTACTGTATATCGTTGCACAACTTCCATTGGTTCAATTTGTTCAAGACGTGCTTTTTTGGCAATACGATCTTCGCCTACATCGGCATCATTTTCTAGGTGACCGGCATCCGTAATATTACGCACGTAACGGACTTTATATCCTAAATGTTTTAAGTAGCGAAACACCAAGTCAAACGAAATGAAGGTACGACAATTACCTAAGTGTACATTACTGTATACGGTAGGACCACATACATACATTCCTACGTAGCCTTCAATTAGAGGAGTGAATGCCTCTTTTTGAGCCGAAAGAGAGTTGTATACCTTAAGTTCTTGGGTTTTGTACAAATTCATAAGATAGGTGTTATTTTGTGTTAAAACTGAGTGTCCAGTTTAATGTAATCTAAAAATTCTCTACGTACTGAAGGGTTCTTAAATTGGCCTCCAAATTCAGCCGTAACCGTGCTACTTTCAATGTCTCTGATTCCTCTAGAATTTACACATAAATGTTTGGCATCAACCACACAAGCAACATCATCGGTACCCAGTACTTTTTGTAATTCTTGTACGATTTGAATGGTCATACGTTCCTGTACTTGAGGTCTTTTAGCAAAATAATCTACGATTCGATTCATTTTAGAAAGACCTACAACTTTTCCTTTGGAAATATAGGCAATATGGGCTCTTCCTACAATTGGTAATAAATGATGTTCGCAAGTTGAGTAAACAGTAATGTTCTTTTCAACCAACATCTCTCCATATTTATATTTGTTATCAAATGTGGAAGCGCTAGGCTTTTTGTTAGGGTGTAATCCGCCAAATATTTCCTTTACAAACATTTTAGCAACCCGTTTAGGGGTTCCTTTTAGACTGTCATCTGTCAGATCTAGTCCAAGTGTCTCCATGATGTTATATACATCTGCTTGGATCCGATCGATCTTTTCTTCATCGCTAAGTTCAAAAGCGTCATTGCGCAAAGGCGTCTCTGCTGAAGAAGCAATATGGTCATCTCCGAAGGCGTCAAATTCTTCTTCCAGTGCGTTGTCCATTTTCATTGAGTGCATTTTTAAGTCTGCAAAGATAGCTATTAAAAGGAATATATGAGAGGACAGAAATTGATAAATTAAGGGTTTTGTAGGAGGAGTTTCGTAAATATTTCTTAAATTTCGCTTGTTAACCAGCCTTTTATGAAGATTTTGCCTCGCTTCTTGCTGATTCTTACAACAATAGTGTTTTCTTGCGCTATTAACTATGGTCAAACCTCGTTTTGTCCAGTGGTTGATGCTGGCAACAACATTACACTTGACTGTAATAATTCTTCAGCTACTTTGACTGTTGATTTTGTCCGTACAGGTCTTACCACTAGTTATGATGTTTCTTCCATTGCTTATAATCCTCCCTTTCCCTACAGAGGGCCAGGGTCACCTACAAATCCAATAAGTGTAGGTTTGGATGATGTCTGGTCTGATGTTATTGACTTGCCGTTTAATTTTTGCTTTTTTGAAGGGATCCATGATAATATTCAGGTAGGTTCTAATGGTAATATGACGTTTAAAGAAAAGAGTACAGGTCCTGATCAAAATAGTTTTCAATTGATAAACGGGACCGAATATCTTACGCTTCCAAACACTGAATTTTCAATGGCAGAGGTGAATATTTTTGGTGTTTTTCATGATTTGGATCCTACTATTAATGCTAATCAAGCGGATGGGCCTTATATAGCCTGGGACGTTATGGGAGTAGCACCTTGTAGAGCATTTGTAGTGAGTTTTTCTAATGTTGCTCATTATGATGATCGATGTAATGATTTGACATCTACTTTTATGATGGTCATGTATGAGACAACTAACATAATAGAAGTATATGTGCAAGATAAGCCTATATGTGATGATTGGCAAATGGGGGGTGCTGTAATTGGAATTCAGGATATGGATGCGATAAGATCAGTAACACCTGACCAAAGAAACAATGGTCAGTGGGGGGGGACTGGCATTAACGAGGCATGGCGATTTACACCCAACGGGGATCCTAACTATAGCATAGAATGGTCGGATGATAGTGGGAATATTGTCGGGGATACGGAATCCATTACGGTTTCTCCTGAAGTCACAACTACCTACAGAGCAAAGATTACTTATACAAATTGTGATTTGGAAGAGGAGGTGTTTTTTGATGAAACTACAGTTGTCGTTAACAGGCCTTATAACATTCCCGATTTGGGACCAAACCAGCAACGCTGTGAAGGTACAGGAGGAGTAGTTCTTGATGCCACTGCTAGTAGTTCATCAGTTTCGTATCAATGGTTTAAAGATGGGGTCCTTTTGAATTCAGAAACTTCACCTCAATATACGGTAGTGGAAGGAGAAAGCGGATTGTATTCAGTAACTGTGGATGATGGGCAAGGGTGTGTGCAAAGTGAAGAAGTGCAAATTGATTTTGTAGCCAATCCGACTGTGGTACCTATTGCTAATTATACCTTGTGTGACATTGATGGAGATGGGGAGGCTGTTTTTGATTTAACCTCCAAGGATGTAGAAATAGCAGATGGACAAGATGTGATGGTTAGCTATCACCTCACACAAAATGAAGCAGAAAATGGAGCTGGTAACTTGATGAGTCCCTATCAGTCTTCTTCTCAAGTAATATGGGTTAGGATGGAGGACGTAAGTACCGGATGTAGGTCGGTTACCTCCTTTAATTTAGTAGTTGCCACTAGTCCAATGGTTCAAACCGTAACCATAAACGAGTGTGATGATGCTTCAGAGGATGGATATGCTGTATTTGATCTTACAACTGCTCAAGCTGAAATAGTAGCACCTTCAAATGAAATCGATTTTGTATTTACCTACTATCATGATTCTGAACTCAACTCACCGATTTTAGCTCCTGATACCTATACGAATACATCAGCAGGTTCAGAGGTGGTTTATGTTTCCATTGAAAATGCACAAGGATGTAGTGCTCAAACGACTCTTACCTTGTCAGTAAATTCACTACCACCATTTTCACCAAGTTCAGACATGTATTATTGTGAAGTTGACACAGATGAGGTAGAAACTATTCCTTTAACGGAATTTGATAATTTTATTTTAGAAGGAGCCGATGGATCCGGGTACTCAATTACCTACCATCTGAATGTAAGTGATGCGGAAAATGGGATTTCTCCAATTTCCGATCCTTTTACAAATACGAGTAATCCACAGCAATTGGTAGCTAGGGTGGAGGAAATCACAACAAATTGTTATAAAGTATATGCATTTAACCTCCATATAGCTTCAAGCCCTCAATTGGTGACTGGAACTCAAATGCAGGAATGTGATACTTCCAATGGCGCTAATACCGCTGTGTTTGATCTCATGGCTGTTTCTGATGACTTACTGTCTTCTGGAAATTCAGCTGATTTTGAATTTTCATTTTACACAGACAGTAATTTAAGTAACCAGATTAATAGTCCTTCGTCCTTTACCAATACATCGAATCCGCAAATGGTGTATGTAAGGGCTAGGAATAGAGATACAGGTTGTGAAGGGAGTACAACTTTAGAATTAGAGGTGTTGCCAAAACCTTTTGTGGCATTGCCTCCCAATGTGATATTATGTTCGGACGACACCAATGGGGTGTTGTTAGGAGCGGATTTAGGGAATAACATTTTGTATCAATGGAACAATGGCGCTACAACACCTACTATTACTGTGTTTACTCCTGGAGATTATTATGTCTTAATTACCGATACCATGACAGGATGTATATTTACAAGTAATACAACGAGTGTTTCTCTAGCATCCGTTCCTGATTTTACCCCAGAAATTAGACAATCTCCAGCTTTTATGGGAAATCATACTATAGAAGTAGTGGTAAGGGAATCAGGAGATTATGAGTATCGATTAGATAACGGAATGTATCAGATGTCAGGCGTTTTTACTAATGTGGTTCCAGGTCAACATTTTATTACCATTCGAGAACGTAATGGTTGTGGAGAACTTGTGGTGGAGGCTTTGGTGTTGGACTATTTACGCTTTTTCACTCCTAATGGCGATGGGTATACAGATAATTGGAATATAATAGGTTTAGAAAACCAACCGTCAGCAGAAATCTATCTGTTTGATAGGTATGGGAAGTTTATTAAGCAAT
Source organism: Imtechella halotolerans (assembly GCF_028743515.2). Classification (GTDB taxonomy): domain Bacteria; phylum Bacteroidota; class Bacteroidia; order Flavobacteriales; family Flavobacteriaceae; genus Imtechella; species Imtechella halotolerans. The sequence continues at coordinate 191,774 of NZ_CP117969.2, forward strand.
TGGATCCAACAGGCCCTGGATGGGATGGTACGTATAACGGAAGAATGCTTCCATCTACGGACTATTGGTTTAAAGTTATTTATACAGACCCAAGTGATAATTCAAAACGTGAGTTTAGGAGTCATTTTAGTCTTAAAAGATAAAAAGAAAAGCCACTCGTAAGAGCGGCTTTCTTTAAGTTGATATGGATAATACTTAAAGTTTAATTCCTATACTCATCATTACATTGTTGAATTTACTTGAGGTGGTAGCGGCATCAGTAAGTCCCACATTATATAGGGATCGATATGAGTCTTGCTTGGCGTGATCGTAAGCAATATCTAAAGAAACTGCGCCAAAATTATAGCCTATTCCAAGAGAGTATCCGTTAAGTTCTCCTACTGTTCTTTCGTTTTTATAAGGACTTTCCTCAAGTCGATAACCTGCGCGAAGACTTACATTGTCCACGCGTAATTCACCACCAATTCTGTATGAAGATGCATCCTTTAATTGGTTTGAAATGATTGAATTTTGATCTCTAAAATAAGAATCACTTGTTGGACGAAACTCTGCATTGGCATAATTTTTTCTACTGTAATCAAAACTTATTAGGCCGTATTTTCCAAATACATAGGCGAGACTTCCAGTAATCTTGGACGGGGTCATTAATTTATAGGTTTCGTAGATGTTGATCACATTGGGTTCCACAACATCGGTGAATTCCGTAAACGTTCCGTCTCCATTGTCTACCTCACTTACAGTAAATAGTGATTGAATCAGCTCATCATTTATGTTATACCAGGTAGGGGATTGGTAGGTGGCACCAATTCTTAATTCATCAGACAATTTGGCTATAGCTCCTAATTGAAAGGAGAATCCAGATCCATAAGTTTTTAGATCGTTTTCAAAACCAATCTCCTGTATCGTTGAATTAGATGCAAATCCTATTTCCGAAAGGTAGGTGTATTTGGAAAAATCAATCGCATGAGCGTTTAAGTTTGCTCCCAGATATAGCTTATCCTTGTATTGGGTGGCAAAGTTGAATGTTATTTTGTAATTATATCCAGTGGTTGCCATAAAATACTCTTGATCTACTGTGCCGTATGAAGCATTTGAGACATATTGGGTGTTTTCTGGGTCATTAGATATTGGATTTATGAGATAAGCTTGATAGGCAAGGAAAGCTTGTTGAGCTCCATAACCTCTATTTTCTCCTAACCAACGATAGACCTCCGTAACATTTTCCCCATCATATACTTCGATGTCGTCAAGAGTTACGCCATTGGCATAAGATAAAAAATACTTGTCTATTGAATTATTTGGATTGAATCCTGCAACAAATACATTGTTGTTGAAGCTGTTTGAATTTTCCACATTAAAACCTACAGCAATTTTTCTCCAATTAGCTTCTTTAGATTGGTTGTTGAAGACCAAGACACCACCAATTTGACTAAGATCAAATTTAGACTTGGAATCAGTTGCTAAAGTTCCGAAGTAAAGTGAATTATTACGAATGCTGCTATTTCCAAATGTGGCACCAACTTCTCCTGTGGAAAACACAGCTGACCCAGCTGGATTGGCAGACATCGCGGATAGGTCACCACCTAAAGCCCCGAAAGCACCGCTTAGCGCTCTGTATCTTGCTGTACCCCCTAACTGCTCACTTGAATAACGATAGGCGTCATTTATGTCTTGTGCTTGGGTGGTAGAAACTGCTAATGCAGCTATTAAGAAAGAGAAAACCTTTTTCATGTGTAAATGTTTTTTTTTGATTAAGAACGAAAAATAATGCCCATAATTATCTGATTTGTAGATATAATATGGGCATAAATGTTAGTAAGCTATGGATCAGCCTCCTCTTCTTCCTCCTGAACTAGAACGTCCACCTGAACTACTGCTTGAACTTCTGGAAGAGCTGGAGCTGCTTCGAGTAGGAGCACTATAATTGGAGCTTCTAGAGGAAGATGATGGTGTATAGTTTGAACTTCTACGAGTTGTAGGAACACTGTTATTTGGCGTATAGGTCCTACTTCTATTCTGATAACTAGAAGGTGAGTAGGTTCTTGAACGCACATTGTTTACCGTCGTATTTGGTCTGGAAGTTGTTGAGTTATAGCTACGATTCGCAGTACTGGTTCGTGATCTATTGGTAGTACCATCCACACTAACACGAGTTCTTCCGGTATTGTAGTTATAATAACTATCCCTAGTTGTACGATTATTGTTTGCAGAAGTGTAAGCCCTGTTAGTAGTAGTTGAAGCGCGTCTAGTAGTCGCTACATTACGAGTACCGTAGGTAGTTCTTGAGCCTACAGTTGAATAGCTGCCTCGTCTTCCTGTATTGTAGGCCACATTGTTACTTCTGTAGTAATTGTAGTGTGGATAGTGATAGTATCCTCCACCATACCATCCATAGTACGATGGGTAGTAGTGGCTCCAACCAATCCCATAGTATCCTCCCCAATAAGGATTGTAATATCCATTCCATGCAAATCCAGAATTCCAGTACCAAGGGTCATTCCATCCCCACCATCCTGAGTTCCAATAATTATATCCTCTATACCAACGGTTCCATCCCCAATTGTTATTGTATATATTTATAGAGAAATCCGTGGTGTTATCTCCCCACCCGGCATAACTATTATAGTCGGATTCGTAATTTGGGTCGTAATCTCCGGTCCCTGAATAATTGTCAATATCCGTAAAATATAAACTATCGTTTTCGTTGGCTATTGCTTCGTATTCTTGGGCTTTATAATTAAAATAATCTCTATATATAGATCTGTTGTCGTCCTTTACAGGTCTTTCATATGAATTGTCCGATAGTGTTGAAGAGGAATAAATTCCGTCATTATCGTAGTATGATGCGCCTTGGAAGGAACCACAAGATGTCAAGAGCAGAAAACCTGCTACCGGAAGCACTTTGTGTACATTGTTTTTTAAAGGGTTGAGATTCTTCATCATTACTAAAATTTTATTGTTGGACATAACAAAAATAGTTAGTTTTGCGCAAACTATTTGATATTTAACTAAGTCGCAATATTTGTGCCAAACTATAGCAATGAGTAAGAGTTTAACAAAACGTAGTGAGGACTATTCTAAATGGTATAATGAATTGGTTGTCAAGGCCGATCTAGCCGAGAATTCCGGAGTAAGAGGTTGCATGGTTATTAAACCTTATGGATATGCCATATGGGAAAAGATGCAAGCTCAATTGGATAAAATGTTTAAAGAAACCGGACATGAAAATGCCTATTTTCCACTTTTTGTGCCCAAAAGTCTATTTGAAGCTGAAGAAAAGAATGCGGAAGGTTTTGCCAAAGAATGTGCCGTAGTTACGCACTACCGATTAAAAAATGATCCGGATAATAAAGGGAAACTGATGGTTGATCCAGAGGCCAAACTGGAAGAGGAGTTGGTGGTACGTCCTACTAGTGAGGCGATTATATGGAGTACATATAAAAACTGGATTCAATCCTATAGAGATTTACCTATATTGATCAATCAATGGGCTAATGTAGTTCGTTGGGAAATGCGTACTCGATTGTTTTTACGTACTGCTGAGTTCTTGTGGCAAGAAGGTCATACGGCGCATGCAACACGTGAAGAGGCAATTGCTGAGGCTGTACAGATGATGGATGTATATGCTGAATTTGCTGAAAACTTTATGGCTGTTCCTGTTATTAAGGGGGTGAAGACTGAAAGCGAGCGTTTTGCTGGGGCAGAAGATACCTACTGTATTGAGGCTTTGATGCAGGATGGAAAAGCTTTGCAGGCAGGGACATCCCATTTTTTAGGACAGAATTTTGCTAAAGCTTTCGATGTTAAGTTTACTTCCAATGAAGGTAAGCAGGATTATGTTTGGGCAACTTCTTGGGGGGTTTCTACTCGATTGATGGGTGCTCTGATTATGACCCATAGTGATGATAATGGCTTAGTATTACCACCTAAACTAGCACCTATTCAAGTGGTTATTGTACCGATTTACAAAGGTGATGATCAATTAGAGGCCATTAGATCTCGAATTAATCCATTGATGAAGGAATTGCGTGATAAAGGTATATCCGTTAAATTTGATGATAGAGATACTCATAAACCAGGATTTAAATTTAATGAGTACGAATTGAAAGGGGTTCCTGTTCGTATTGCTATCGGGCAGCGAGATATGGAAAATAACACCTTTGAAATAGCTCGTAGGGATACCTTATCAAAGGAAACCGTTTCTGGAGAAGTAGTGGTTTCCTATATATCCAATTTATTAGAAGATATTCAAAATACGATTTTTCAGAAGGCATTAGACTATCGTGCAACACATATAACTGAAGTTACTTCATTTGATGAATTTGTGGAAGTGCTAGAGTCTAAGGGAGGATTTATATCTGCTCATTGGGATGGAACAGCCGAAACGGAAGAAAAAATCAAGGAACTTACTAAGGCAACCATCCGTTGTATTCCTATAGATGGTGTAGAAGAGGAAGGTATTTGTGTGTTTAGTGGAAATCCATCCAATCGTAAAGTGTTGTTTGCCAAAGCGTATTAAAAAAAATGCGATTTTTTTTTAATAAACTATTGCTTCGTATCAAAATAGTTGTATTTTTGCATCCGCATTTTGAAACAAACAACGGTCCGTTCGTCTAGGGGTTAGGACGCCAGGTTTTCATCCTGGTAACAGGGGTTCGATTCCCCTACGGACTACAAAAGTTCTTTAAAAGGAATTACTGAAAGCAAATAAGTGAAATTCACTTAGTACCAATGGTCCGTTCGTCTAGGGGTTAGGACGCCAGGTTTTCATCCTGGTAACAGGGGTTCGATTCCCCTACGGACTACTAAAACAAATTAACAGAAACGCAAATAGGTTTCTGACAACAAAAACAATTTTTAAGAAACAATGGCAAATCATAAGTCAGCATTAAAGAGAATCAGAAGAAACGAGGCGGCTCGCTTGAGAAACAAATATCAGCATAAAACTACCCGTAATGCTATCAAGAAGCTACGTGGTTTAGAAGATGCTAAGGAAGCAGCTACTTTGTTGCCAACTGTAGTAGCCATGATTGATAAATTGGCTAAAAGAAACATTATTCACAGCAATAAGGCTTCAAACTTGAAAAGTAGCTTAACAAAGCATGTGACTAAATTAGCCGCTTAATTAAACGGTAATTTAGAATAGTATATAGCGCTCCTATTAGGGGCGCTTTTTTTATTTATATCCCTAGTGTCTTGGATGGAGTTAGTAGATGTGAATGTATATATGGAAATTAGTAATTAATGAAAAAGGACACCATTGGTGTCCTTTTTGGTAAGTAGGAAGTTTTAATCTGATTTGGGGCAAATTATCTTCCAGTACGTTTTGTCTGTCTCGTTAAAATCTTTTAAGGTGTCTAATCTCATTAACATTTCAACACTGCTAAAGTAATATTTTTTTTCATATTACCGACTAAGTGTAATATAAATTCGATGAAATGCATTTAAAATCTATAAATTGTAGTATTAACCCTTCTTTTGAACTACCTAATATAAAAAAAACCCTCGAATAGAGGGTTTTGGATAATAGATTTATAGGTAGTGTTATTGATTCATGGTAAGTAAAAACTCATCATTGTTTTTTGTTTGCTTGATACGATTTTCCATAAATTCCATAGCCTCTACAGGATTCATATCGGCTAGGTATTTACGCATAATCCACATGCGTTGTATGGTTACTTCATCTAAAAGAAGATCGTCACGTCGAGTAGATGAGGAAATAAGGTCAATGGCAGGGAAAATACGACGATTCGCGATGCGTCTATCGAGTTGTAATTCCATGTTACCCGTACCCTTGAATTCTTCAAATATAACTTCATCCATTTTAGAGCCAGTCTCGGTAAGAGCTGTAGCTATAATAGAAAGAGAACCTCCGCCTTCTATGTTACGAGCAGCACCAAAGAAACGTTTTGGTTTATGGAGTGCATTGGCATCTACACCTCCACTTAGTACTTTTCCAGAGGCTGGTTGTACTGTGTTATATGCACGTGCTAATCTTGTGATGGAATCAAGAAGGATGACTACATCATGACCACATTCCACTAATCTCTTCGCTTTTTCTAACACAATGTTAGCTACCTTAACATGCTCAGAAGCTTCTTTGTCGAACGTAGAGGCGATGACTTCTCCTTTTACACTTCTTTGCATATCGGTAACTTCTTCTGGTCGCTCATCAATAAGTAATATCATAAGATATACTTCAGGATGATTAGCAGCAATGGCATTAGCTACATCTTTTAGAAGCATTGTTTTACCTGTTTTAGGCTGTGAAACAATCATTCCACGTTGTCCTTTTCCAATTGGGGAAAACAAATCCATAATTCGTGTTGAAATGGTACTTTGTTTTTCTGCTAAATTGAATTTTTCGTTAGGAAACAAGGGTGTAAGATGTTCAAATGAAACACGATCGCGCACAACTTGCGGATCTAGTCCATTTATTTTACTCACTTTAATTAATGGGAAGTATTTTTCACCTTCTTTTGGCGGGCGTACCGCTCCTAATACGGTGTCTCCAGTTTTTAATCCAAATAAACGTATTTGTGATTGTGAAACATATATGTCATCCGGAGAGGATAGGTAGTTGTAATCTGAAGAGCGTAGGAAACCGTATCCGTCTTGCATGATATCCAGTACACCTTCACAGTCCACAATTCCGTCAAATTCAAAATCAGGAGAACGGTATCTGTTCTTTTTTTCTTTATCAAAATTCTCATTTTGATTCTGAGAATTTCCATGTTGATTTTGTTGTTGATTTTGTTGTTTGTTTTGGTGGTGTTGCTTGTTGTGTGGTTTCTTATTTGTATTTTGAAACTCTCGGCGTTCTCTTTTTTTGTTTTCTTCAGGGGCAGCAGGTGGTTGAGGAGTGTTTTTTACCTCTGAAGTTGGAGTTTCAGGGGTTGGTGATATTTTAGCCTCTGGGGTAGTGACTTCAATGACTTTCTTTTTTTCAATTGGAGTACTAGGCTCTAGATTTTTTTCTACAGGAGTGTTGGTTTCCTTTTGAGGAGCTGCTTTACGCTCCTTGTCTTTTGGATTAGAGCTTCCTGCTTTATTATTTATTCGAGTACGTCTGTTTTTACGTTCTGCCGAAGGATTTTCCTCTTTGGTTTCAGTAATGGTGTTTTTAGGATTAGACGCTTGGATATCGAGTATTTGATATATAAGGTCTAGTTTTTTTAGAGTTTTGTATTTCGGAACGCTGATATTTGCAGCTATTTCCTGTAACTCAGAAAGCTTTTTTTCTTTTAAATCAGAAATGTCAAACATGTAAATAGAAGATAAATTAAACGTTTTTGGGGGTCTTCAAAAGTAAATAATGATAAAGATGTTGTGATTTGAAGTACAAACGAACCTCGTATTGAGTAGGTTGCGAATTGATAGAGCAATATTACAAATTTATTTTAAAAAACAAACATTTTTTTACAAAAGAAGCGTTATTTTTGTAAGCCTAAAATCTGGCTATGTTACAACGTATTCAAACGGTATATATGTTAGTGGTACTACTCATGAGTGGAATACTGCCGTTTTTATTTAGTGTATACAGTACAGCTTCTGGAGCAGTTTTTGCACATCAAGAGATGATGTTACTAGTTCTTTTTTTGATTTCTGCTTTATTAGCGATTATGGCTATCGTTCTTTTTAAAAATAGGAAATTACAATTTGTGTTAAACAGATTGAATATAATATTTAATCTTACTTTACTAGGAGTATTTGTATATCGTCTACTAACTTTATCCGGAGAAGCGCAAGTTTCTGAGAAGGGTATTGGGATGTTTCTTCCTATCATTTCTATCGTGTTTTTAGTTATGGCTAATAAAGCCATAAAAAAGGATGAAGATCTTGTAAAATCTGTAGATCGATTGCGATAAACCTATTATCTTAGTAGTATTAGTGCGTTGAAAGCCCGGATGTTTGCATCCGGGTTTTTGTTTTTTAGAGGTTTGCGGTTGTAGGATCTATCATCATAGCGACTTCTGATATGACATCCGCAGGAAATCCAGATAGTTTAGAATGTTCCTTAATAGCATCTTCACTTTCGGCTAAATAAACGCAATACGTTTTGTCTTTAGAAACAAAACTGTCAACCCATTGTACTTTGTGATTCATCGACTGGATTGCTTTACAAGAAGTGGTTGCGGCTTGTGCAATGTCTTCCTTACTGGAGGCACCAATGCCTGGTAAATTTCGTTCAACGACATACTTTTTCATAGTGGAGTTTTTAATAAATTAAACTTTGAAATGTATAGTAGGTCATTCATGAAAGGATACCATTAAAGGTAGTGATTATTTGAATGTTATAAAATAAAAAAGCTGCTTTATATAAAGCAGCTTTTAAATATTAGGTAAAGGAAGTTTATTCTTTCTCGTTTTGTTCCTTTTTAAGTTCTTCAATGTACTTAGCCAGTTCTTGTCCATATTTAGAATTTGCCACCTCCGGTGTTAAGGAGTTATTAATGGTGTCTAAATATTTTAACTGAGCATCAAACACTTCGGAAAGAGCGATGTAAGGAGCGATATATGATTCCTTGTTATTGATGGCAAAATTAAGTGAGTAGAGATATCTTCGTAGCGCATTTCTGTCTGAAGCATTCTTTAAAGAGTCCGCTAATACAAAGTTCTTGTCTTGAATAGCACGTATATGCTTTTCAATTAGTTCAAGATTTTTATCACTGAATTTTGATACCATCTTTTTGTATTCAACCAGTTTTTTATTAGTTTCTGAACCTTCTACTTTTGCATTAGGCTCAAAAAAATCACGGGTACTATTGATAGTAATGTTGCTCCCAGGCTCTCCGAAGAATAAAAGCCTGTCATTTAAGTTATTTCCATCATTTTTATCTAGGTAGATGTAAAAAATTTCAGGACTCTCAATCGAAGTTTGGAAAGAAAAAGTTCCATTGCCATTTGCTTGGATGGAGTCTATATTAATAATTTTTCCTTCTTCAACTCGCTGAAAGTAGATTTTACCTTTCTTTAGTCCTTCTATAGAACCCTCTACCTTCATCAGGTTGTTATCTTCTTTGGTGTTACATGATATAAGGGCCAAAACGGCTAAAACACAAACAAATATTTTTTTCATTTCTTGAAAGTTAACAGGTCGCAAATATGCATAAAACTTTGTAATTCTCACTATACCTTGGATGCAAATTCCATTAAATAAGCACATAGCATGGCTCCATAAGTGCCCACCACATATCCAAATACGGCTAATAATACTCCTACGGTAGCTAGGGAAGGGTGGAATGCAGCTGCAACTACGGGTGCAGATGCTGCACCTCCAACATTCGCTTGACTCCCAACTGCTAAGAAAAAGTAAGGAGCTTTGATAAGTTTAGCGACTAGAATTAAAAGCCCAGCATGGATCGCCATCCACACCAAACCAATTGCAATTAGTCCTGGGTTTTCGAATATTTTCCCTAAGTCCATTTTCATTCCAATGGTCGCAACCAATACATAAATAAAAATACTCCCTATTTTACTTGCTCCTGCACCTTCGTAATTTTTAGCCTTCGTAAATGATAGAAGAATGCCAATAAAAGTAGCGATGGTAACCATCCAGAAAAATTGGGATCCAAAAGAAGATAATGCATTTTCCTTATCACTAATAGATTCAAAAGTATTGATTAGATAGCCAGAAATGCTATTTGCGCCCCAGTGAGCAATCCCAACCGAGGTAAATGCAATAGCAACCATCATAATGTAATCAGTTAGGGATGGGTTTCTGGTGATATTGTCTGCAAATTGGGTAACCTTTCTTTTTAAGTCTTCAATTGCTGAGTTGTCTGCTTTTAACCAGCGATCAATTTTTTCTGTTTTACCAATTCCGAAAAGTAAGATGGCCATCCATATATTGGCTACTACAATATCGACTAAGACCATTCCTCCATACTTCTCAGGATTGTATTTGAAAATTTCTAACATTGCTGCTTGATTGGCGCCACCACCTATCCAACTCCCTGCGAGCGTGGCTAGACCTCTCCATACAGCATCAGGACCAGCACCTCCAACAGTTTCAGGTGAAACGATGGAGATAAGTAAAATAGCTAAAGGGCCGCCAATGATGATACCTACTGTTCCTGTAAAAAACATAATTAATGCTTTAGGACCAAGGTTGAAAATAGCCTTTAAATCAATACTTAATGTCATTAGAACTAATGAGGCAGGAAGTAAGTAACGACTTGCTACATAATAAAGGTTTGAAACACCATCCGAGATGATGCCTAAAGAGTTGAAGATTGCTGGGATAAGATAGCACATCAGTAGAGCGGGTACTACTTTGTAAAATTTATTCCAAAATCCGGTTTCGCGAGATGATGTGTAAAAAACGAATCCAAGGGAAAGCATGAGGATGCCTAGAACAATGGTGTCGTCCGTAAAAAAGGGTTGATTTTCCATGAAAAATTAGATTTTCACGAAAATAGAAAATTATTTTATTGTGGCTCTATAAATCTTGAAATAGCTTTGAAAGATATAGAGCTACTCCATCTTCTTTGTGGTGGAGAGTTGTCGCCTTTGCAACGGCCAAAACTTCAGGCCGGGCATTGGCAACGGCTACTCCATGACCTACGGCTGCAATCATTTCTACGTCATTATAATTATCTCCAAAAGCAATGGCTTCTTCAAGTTTAAAAGGGTATTCTAGGCCTAGTATTTGTTGAATTCCTGTAAGTTTAGAAACACTCTTAGGGGCTATTTCGATATAGGTGTCTTTTGAACGGTAGAGATGAAGTTGCTGGTCGTAATATTTTTTTAAATAAGTATAAGCAGCTTCAATGAGATGAGCTTCTCCCATACAGGTTACTTTATGTGCTCCTTTACCTTCTTGTTTCCATCGATTTAACACAGTGGAATTGCTTTCTATTTCTGGGGATACTTTGGTGTTGTTTTCTTCTCTTTGTGCCCAATAATCATAGGAGGGAGCATACCATTCATTATTATGAAAAAGGCTAATATGGAATGGTTCATTTGAAATCTCTTGATTGTATCGAGATAAATCATTAAGGATGTCAATGGGAATTTCTGTAGAATGGACTATTCTTTCGCCGGTTATCACAAGGGCACCGTTGTAGCAAACAAGTGGTCTTCCTTCTAATTGCGCTTGTTGTTGTAAGTGTGTCATTTGTTTTGGCATTCTTGCTGAAACAAATATTATTGGGTGTTGCTTATTTATCTTGGTAAGTTGATAAATAGTTGATTCGGATAGTTCTCTGTTGGCATCTAGTAAAGTGCCATCAATATCTGTAAATATGATTTTAAACGACATTAGGATTCTTCTTTTTTGGGTTTGGGGTCTCTTTTTGCATCTTTTAGGCTTTGCATTAGCATCCATTCAATCTGCCCATTGGTGCTTCTGAATTCATCGGAAGCCCATTTTTCAATGGCTTTGAGCATTTGTTCATCGATGCGTAAGGCAAAAGCTTTCTTTTTAGACATGATTATTTAATAATGAATTCAACAAGAGCTTCAATGAGCTTAGATGACAGTGGATACGTGTCTTTATGATAGGAATTGATGTTTTCTTGAAACGAATTTATTTCCTTTAAAACATGGTTCATTTTTGGGATTATAGCTAAGGTGGCTTCAGGTTTTACCTGGTGAAGAATTCGTGCTTCCTCAGGACTGACCTGACTATCTGAATCTCCATTTACAATGAGTATCTTTTGGGTTTTGATTTCATGGATTAACTGTGCTGGAACATATTGGTTCCAAGATTTTAAAAATTTTTGGTTTACTGGCGCGAAAATATTCATTAGAAAGGGATGTACTTTTTGAATGGTGTCTGTAGTCATTAGTTCTGTAAAATGTTCTCGGGCTTTGTCTCCTAAAGCTGTAGCTTGAGTGTTTAGCTGCTGTATTAATGTTTCTTCAATACTCATACTAGGTCCAGAAATCGAAACAAATTTTGTTACATCCTCTGATAAAGCGAGCATGGCAATTAAGGAACCTTGGCTATGTCCTATTACAACGATGTCGGAAAATCGCGGATCATTTTTAAAGTGTTCAATGGCTATTTGGGCATCCTTAACAAAATTGTTTATGGTAACATTGGAGGTCATGTATTTGCTGTTCTTAGCTGTAGCTGTTCGCTTATCATACCTGTAAAAGGCAATTCCGTACTTGTTTAGAGAGTCGGAAAGCTGTTTGATATAGTTGGCATTAATATTTACACCTGCTTGATTTCCATTGCGATCTACATTGCCCGAGCCGTGTATGAAAATTGCAACAGGAGGTTCGCTTGTAGTGCTTGGGATTGTTAAGGTACCTGGTAGAACGATACTGTCATTGTATAGTACTACTTTTTCTTCTATTATCTGAGAATAAGTGAAGAGTGAAATAAACAAGCAACTCAATAGAAAATTAAACTTCATCATTTTTTTCTTTATGTAATTTAAGTGCAGCTAGAAAGTCTTTAGGTTTTCTAGTGCCTATGAGAATGTGGTTATTCTCGTTAAATTTTATTTTAATTACCTTATCCAAGCCAGCCATAGTTACAGAAGGTGTCTTCTTCATAATATTCCATCCTCCTACATGATAACCATAATTGAAATAAGGATAACTGTCTTGATCAAAATCGATAATAGCTTCAAAAGGAATTGTTGTGTACTTGTTTTTAAACGGAGGATACCTAAATGACACTCCTATTGGGTCAATGCGAACCTCTTGACGTACAGTTGTTAGTAATAGAATAACTAATGCTTCTGTTACTAAAACAAAAAGTAGAGTATGAATAATTTCCAAGCGAGCATGTTCCTCCGGGTTCTCTATATAGGCTTGATATAGAATACCGATGATTGTCAGAAGTGAAATGGATATCAATACGTATATCCATTTAGGAAACCGCTGTATTTCGTGAAACACCATTACAATTACTTTTCTAGATTTAGGTTTGTCTAATGATTTAAAGTACCAGTATTAACTACTGGAGAGGCTTCTTTGTCGCCGCACAAAATTACCATAAGATTGCTTACCATTGCCGCTTTTCTTTCTTCATCAAGATGTACAATCTCTTTTTTACTTAGTGCATCAATTGCCATTTCCACCATGCTTACTGCTCCTTCTACTATTTTATGACGAGCGGCAACAATAGCGGTTGCCTGTTGTCTTTTTAACATGGCATTAGCAATCTCTTGAGCATAAGCGAGGTATCCTATTCGAGCCTCTAATACTTCTATTCCCGCCATTGCTAATCGTTCTTGAACTTCTTTTTCTAATGCTTCACTTACCTCGTTAACACTTGAGCGAAGGGTGATATCTTCATCATGACCATCGTCTGCAAAGTTGTCATAAGGGTACATGCTAGCAAGCTTTCTAACAGCGGCATCCGTTTGAACACGCACAAAGTTTTCATAATTATCAACATCAAATGCTGCTTTGTAAGTATCAGTTACGCGCCAAACTAGAATGGTACTGATCATTATAGGGTTACCTATTTTGTCATTTACCTTAAGTCTTTCACTGTCAAAATTACTAGCTCGAAGTGAAATTTTTTTCTTTGTATAGAAAGGGTTTACCCAAAAAAAACCGTTTTGCTTAATTGTTCCTACGTATTTACCAAACAGCAGTAAAACCCTTGATCCATTTGGGTTTACTAGTATGAACCCAGGAAAAATAAAAATAGCTGTGAATATCAAGATGGTGAACCATGCGTTTTCATAGGAAAACAATAGGTAAATTCCTCCAAATAATAGAAATAAGGAGGTAAATAGCATTAAATAGCCATTGTTTGCGGAGATGTTTTTTTCTTGAGTCATGAGAAGTGATATTATTTTGATATCACAAATATATTAAAATAAATAAATTAATACCAAAAAAATAGCTTCATTAAATTAAATACTATGTTTATTTTTGAGAAAAATTATAGTGTATGAAAAAAATCTTATTTGTGTTGTTTATAGCATCTCAAGCGATGCAGGCAAATTCATTTTTCTGGGGTAAAACAGGGCATAGAGTAGTTGGAGAAGTAGCTTCACAGTACCTTACACCTAAAGCGAAAAAGGAAATAAATAAATTATTAGATGGACAATCCTTGGCTTTGGTTGCAAACTTTGCTGATGACATTAAATCCGACAAAAGATTTCGTGAAGTGGATCCTTGGCACTATGTAAATATGTCCTTAGATAAGCATTATGGAGAAGAGACAGTGAATGATAAAGGTGATATTTACACTGCTATTGAAAAGTGTTTGGTGGTGTTAAGAGACGATAAGGCGAGTAAAGATGATCGTGCCTTTTATCTAAAATTATTAGTTCATTTTATTGGAGATCTTCATCAACCTTTACATGTAGGGAGATCAGAAGACAAAGGTGGGAATGATATACAAGTACAGTGGTTTAACAGTGGAACTAATTTACATGCCGTTTGGGATTCCAGAATGATTGATAGTTTCGGAATGAGCTATACTGAAATGAAGGAAAACATGCCGGTATTAAGTAAAAAAGAAGTAAAAGCTGTTCAGGAAGGGACGGTTTTAGATTGGATGCATGAGTCTCAAGCATTGGCTAAAGAAGTATATGGCTCGGCTCAAATAGGTGAAAAATTAGGATATCAATATATGTATGCTTATTTCAATACAGCAAATGTACAATTGCAAAGAGGTGGAATTCGTTTAGCCAAGGTGCTAAATGAATTGTTTTAAATTAGTATGATACAATGATTTACAAAGGTGTCTTTACATTAATTGGTAAAGGCACCTTTCTTTTTTGTGGGAATGATAAATCTTCTTACGTACCTTTATTTTTGGGGATGTACTAATATTCCATTAAAGAAATCCTAAAAAATCCTAAAAAAACTGAAATAGTATAATTGTGTTTTGTGTATTTTTACAACTTATAATTGATAAAAGTCAATTTAATTAGCCCCCAATAAATTAAATGATGCAAGCCGTTCATAAAAAACGCATAACTATATTGCCGTTGCTTGTTTTTGTAGGACTAATGATGCTGGTTACTTTTTTTTGGCAGCAGACAGTTTTTACACAAGCTCAGGACTTACAGGAGCAAGTGGAGCTTACAGGACGATTGGTATCTCAAGAATTTCTTTCGATAGTTAAAAGTGATATCGCTCCATTAGAAAATCTCAAAAATCGTATAGAAATTACGGACGGAGAGTATTTCGATTATTGGGAGTATGATGCGGATCTTATTTTGTCTCAAAATAAATCATTTAAATTTATTGAGTGGATAGATAGCAGCATGGTGATACGGAAGATTAATCCCCATGTTGGAAATGAGGGGGCATTAAATCTTGATATTTCCAAAGTAAGTTATAGGAAGGAAGATTGGTTAAAGCATGCCAAAGAACGAAAGATTAATTTCACTCCATGGGCTCCAATGACACAAGGTGGGCATGCCTTTCTTGTTGATATTCCGGTCTATTTTAAAGGTGCCTTTCAAGGTACTATTACTGCGGGAATGAACTTTACCGATAATTTTTCCAAATTTGCTGCTGGGGTAGGTGATTTTGCCATCAAATTAGAGGATGAAATGGGGACTGTTTTTTACCAACATGAATTGGGTGAAGATTCCTCTCTTTCAAGTGGACTATCCTTTGTGAATGACTTACATGTTGATTCATTAGATCAGAAAAGTTGGAAACTCACAATTGTACCACCTCAAAGGGCTTCTTTTTTTAAAAGCGATCCCTTGCCTTTTTACATCTTTGTTTTCGGTATAATTTTATCCTTTCTTATAAGTGCCCTTATTTATTTTTTCTTAAAGACGCATTATATCAATTCGGCTGTAATCGAAACTAATAAGGAGCTTTCAGAACTTAATATAAAATTGAGTAAAGAACGAAACAGGGCTCAGAAGGCATCGCGTGCTAAAACTGATTTCTTATCAAATATGAGCCATGAAATCCGTACTCCGCTTAATGCTATTCTTGGATTTATACAAGTTCTTAAGGATGCTGAAATGAAACCAAAGGATAGGGAGTACCTTGAATTAATGGATGAGTCATCTAAAAATTTACTTTCCTTAGTGAATGATATAATTGAAATTGATTTAATCGAGTCAGGAAAAATAAAATTAAACCTACACCCATTTAACCCATTTTTTAAAGTAGAAGGCTTAGTTCAACTGTTTAGACCTTCTTTTCAAGAAAAGGGATTGTATTTTAATTTTGAGTTTGAACGTTCTATGAGCGGTAGAGTGGTAGGGGATGAAGGTAAATTTACACAAGTAGTTGCTAATATCTTAAAGAATGCTTTAAAGTTTACCGATGCTGGAGGTGTAACCATTCTATATACAGAAAAAGTTATTGATAATAAATTGGATGTTGATGTTATGGTGAAGGATACCGGAATAGGTATTCCTAAAAGTAAACTGCAAAGTATTTTTTCACGTTTTACACAGCTTGAGTCCAGTACTAAAAAGAAACATGAAGGTAGTGGTTTAGGGCTTGCCATTAGTGAACAACTTATTACCATCATGGGAGGGTCAATTGCAGTGAACAGTGCCGTAAATGAAGGTTCGGAGTTTAAGGTCTTTATTCCTTTTCAAATTGCTAGTACAAGTGATGTGGAACTGCAAAGAGAGAAGAAAAAATCATTACCGTCTTTATCTCTTTCTCATCTAAAAGCACTAATTGTAGATGATAACAGAATTAATATGATGGTGTTGTCGAAGTTACTTGAGCCCAGTGGTATTGTACCAGATATGGTTGAGAATGGACGTGAGGCAGTAGAGAAGGTTAGGAATGGTTCGTATGACTTGGTTATGATGGATATTCACATGCCATTGATGAATGGATATGAGGCGACCAACATTATTCGTATGAGCAATAAGGATGTTATCATCGTAGGGTTTTCAGCCAATGTGACACGAGAAGCTATAGATAAGGCATTGTTTGTGGGAATGAATGACTATATAACTAAGCCTTTTACGAAAGAAAGACTTTATGAACTTCTCACTAAGTTTTTCGTTTCTGAATCTATAAAATTACCCGAAAAGTAAGATTAATACGTGGACCTATAGGCTTTGCCGTTTTGGCGAGTGTATGCAGCCATTGATGCTGTGTGTCTCCAGTCATTAGTAGAAGACTGCCGTGTTCTAAAAGGATTTTATGTTGAAGTGCAGCATCATTGTGATGTTTTAGCTTAAAAAAACGCTCTGCCCCTAGGCTTAAAGATGCAATTACAGGATTGATTCCCAATTCGGGTTCATTATCGGCATGCCAGCCATTACTGTCTTTTCCATCTCTGTATAGGTTCATTAAACAAGAATTGAAATTTGTTTTCGATGAACAAGCTATTTTTTCGGCAATTTGGGATAATACAGGAGTGAACGGATGAGGTTGCATGGTAATGCCAGAGTAAGAATATGTTTTTTGATTTAAAGCATACCATGATGTAAGGCGAGGTTGCAGGTATCTTTTTCCAAAAATAGTGAGATAATCTTGTTGCCAAGGTGTCTCTTGAAGTAATATATCAAACAGAGAAGAGGCTTCTTCGTTGGTGTAGAAATTAGGGTAATAGTGAATATGAGATGTAACGTTTACGACTGTTTTCAAGGTGTAAAGTGATAATGGTTATTCAATAATAATAGTTAATAAAAATAAATAATTGTAAGGTGAAACAGCGATTAAAGATTCTATATCCTGAATGGTGTTATACTTTCTTTAGATTGGTCTTGGGAGGATGGTTTTTTATTCATGGTGTTGGCAATATTATTTCTTATGATTCTTATTTCCAGCTTATCTATGTGTATTATGAAAAATCCATTGTATTTGACATTCTTCTCACTATAACGCCTTTTTTGGAGTTTTTGACATCTCTTTTTCTGCTAATTGGGATGTATACAAGGATTACCTTATGGAATACTTTGGTGGCGATGCTTATTCACATTCTTTTTTACTTGTACTCAAAAAATTACGGGTTAATAGGATGGCATTTTTTTCTGTTCATTATAACTATTCTTCTCCTAAAATACAGGAAGTATAATAGTCTTTCGGCTGATGCTAAGTTTGAAGGTGGTTTTTAA
This sequence comes from Imtechella halotolerans, assembly GCF_028743515.2. Taxonomy (GTDB): domain Bacteria; phylum Bacteroidota; class Bacteroidia; order Flavobacteriales; family Flavobacteriaceae; genus Imtechella; species Imtechella halotolerans. Next base: position 209,752 of record NZ_CP117969.2, read on the forward strand.
TGCTGTAGATAGCTAAATGCCCAATATATTAGTACAAATTGTAGCGGGATTCTAAGCATGAGTATCCATTTAGGAATGCGTTTGGTATTTTTTAGCATATAAAAGTGTACCGTTAAAAAAATGAGTAGCATCAAAATAAGCGCCATTAGGGCCGCTTTTTGAAATACAGGAATTAATACGCCTATACCAATAATAATTTCGGCAATACCACTCCAAAATACCATACTGTTTCTATAGGGGATATATCTAGGTACAATTTCTCTGTATTTGGTAGGTGCAATAAAATGGAATAAACCAGCAATGATGTAAATGGCAGACATGAGATACAAATGCCAAGGATGATTAGAAATATCCATATATTTTAAGTTTTTGATTGTTTTTGTTTTCGTTCTAGACATTGCAGGTACTCCATCTTTCTAAATCGAAGCGCTTCCCAATCCTCATTAACCTTAAGGCTACTTACCTGCTCATAACATTCTTTAGTGAGTGGGGGCCAATGATAGTTGTCGGTTATATCTGTCGAATATTTTTTAGAAATTGTACGGGGATGTGCAATCCATAAAATAACATCGTCTTTTAACTTTGGGAGTAAGGTTATAATTTGACTTTCGAATTCTTCAATCGTTTCTACAAAAACAAGGGCAAATTCTACTTTATTTACGAGTATAAGGGATTCAATAACATCAATACCCACTAGTTCTTGAAACTGTGCTACAAAACCATCTGGCTCATTTAATATGAGAATCTCTTGTTGATTTTCTAATTTTAGTTTTTGAAAAAGTGTTTTCATGATTGGATGCTATAGTGTTCATTTAAAGGTACAAAAAAATGGTTGAACTTGGTAGTGACTAATGCACCTTGATACTCAGCATACTATTTTTGTGGTGGTGCTTAAATAGAAAAACCGCCTCAGTAATTGAAGCGGTTTGAATTTAGGGTATTTATAGAATCTTATTTTATCATTTCAAAACTACGTTTGATAAAATGAGTAAGTTCTTCACCTTTTAGTAGCCCTTGAGATAATTTGGCTAAATCAAGTGATTGTTTTATTAGGCGCTCTTGTTTAGCTTTAGTCTTTGTGGTGAGGATCTGAGTTGCCAATTCACTATTTGTATTGACCACCAAATTGTAAATTTCTGGGAAATTTCCAAAACCAAACATTCCCCCTCCTGTTTGTTGCATTTCTTTCATGCGGCGCATAAATTCGGGTTGTGTTATACGGAAAGGAGTTGCATCGCTTTCTAATGCTTCTAACTGAACAGTGTATTTTTCTTGAGGAATTGCTTCCGTCAAGGCAGTTTTAAGTGTTTCTTGTTCCTGGTCAGAAAGTTTTGATATGCGATCCTCTTCTTTTTTAATTAGATTTTCAATGGAATCAGAATCTACTCTTGTAAACGAAAGGTTTTCCTTTTCCTGCTCAAGCTTTTGCATAAGATGAGCTACTATTGGGGAATCTAGTAATAATACTTCATAGCCTTTAGCTTTAGCCTCTTCAATGTAGCTGTGTTGAGTTTCTTCATTACTTGCATAAAGTAGAATTGTTTTACCATCTTTATCTGTTTGTAGAGGTTTTACTTTTTCAAGTAGCTCTTCCAAAGTGAAGTATTGATTGTCAACTGTTGGGTACAATGCAAAAGAAGAAGCCTTTTCAAAAAACTTTTCCTCTGAAAGCATACCGTATTCAATTACAATCTTAATGTCGTTCCATTTTTTTTCAAAATCTTCACGATTATCTTTAAACAACGATGAAAGTTTATCAGCTACTTTTCTGGTAATGTATGAAGAAATCTTTTTAACATTTCCATCTGCCTGAAGGTAAGAACGAGACACATTAAGCGGAATGTCCGGAGAGTCAATAACCCCGCGTAGCATAGTCAAAAATTCAGGTACAATTCCTTCCACATTGTCCGTTACAAATACCTGATTTTGGTAAAGTTGTATACGGTCCTTTTGCATACTAAGATCATTAGACAGCTTAGGGAAATAAAGAATTCCTGTAAGATTGAATGGATAGTCCACGTTTAAATGAATGTTAAACAATGGCTCCTCAAATTGCATAGGATATAATTCGCGATAGAAGTTTTTATAATCCTCATCCTTCAGCTCTGAGGGTTGTTTAGTCCAGGCGGGAGTTGGATTATTAATGATGTTGTCAATTTCTACCTGCTCTTCTTTAGCATCTTCTCCTTCTCCTATGGTGTTGGTCTCCGTACGGGTGCCAAACCTAATAGGTATTGGCATAAATTTATTGTACTTTACTAGTAAGGTGCTAATACGTTGTTCTTCAATGAATTCAAGAGAATCTTCTGCGATATGTAAAATGATTTCCGTACCTCTTTCTGTCTTCTCATGGGCCTCTAGTGTATATTGAGGAGATCCATCACAACTCCAATGTGCTGCAGGTTCATCTTTATAGGATTTTGTGATGATTTCTACTTTTGAAGCTACCATAAAGGCAGAGTAAAAACCAAGACCAAAATGTCCTATTATACCAGAATCTTTAGCAGAGTCTTTATATTTATTCAGAAATTCCTCAGCTCCAGAAAAGGCGATTTGATTAATGTATTTTTCAACCTCCTGGGCGGTCATTCCTATTCCTTGATCTATAATATGGAGTTTTTTACCTTCTTTATCAATCCTAACATCTATAATTGGATTTCCGTACGTAACATTGGCTTCACCAATACTGGTTAAGTGTTTTAGTTTAAGCGTAGCATCAGTTGCGTTAGAGATTAATTCTCGAAGAAAAATTTCGTGATCACTATACAAGAATTTCTTGATTAGTGGAAAAATGTTTTCTACAGATACGTTAATATTTCCAGTTGTCATAATAATGATATTTTGTCAAATTAAGTTATTCTAAATTAGCAAAGAAAATACCAATGCATAGGAAGGTGACAAAGTGACACAACTGTGTACTAATGTTAAAATTTGTTTAAGCTGTAATTAGAAACGGTAAACAATTCGTAAATTTGAGTAATCAAAAAATAATCACTTTTGCTATGAAAAAGGAAAGATTATAAATTGATTTGGTTGGTTAAGTTGGTATAAAGTGCTTGGAAACAAGCACTTTATTTTTTTATAGGTACTTCGCTTCACGCTATACTACTAATTTTCTACTATTGATAGTATACGTTTTTATGTATTAATTCGTAGCTTTATACGAACGACTATTTTCTAATACTAACTTTTGACATGTACAATTCAAGAATATCAGGGCTAGGCTACTATGTGCCCAATAATGTAGTGACCAATGACGATTTATCAAAAATTATGGAAACCAATGACGCGTGGATTCAAGAGCGTACGGGTATTCAAGAGCGTCGTCATGTAATTCAAGGCGAAGATACAACCACTAGTATGGGAGTTAAGGCTGCCAAAATTGCTATTGAACGAGCTGGACTGACTAAGGATGATATTGATTTTATTGTTTTTGCTACCCTAAGTCCAGATTATTATTTTCCTGGTCCAGGTGTGTTGGTACAAAGGGATTTAGGAATGCGAACTGTTGGTGCCTTGGATATTCGAAATCAATGTTCTGGATTCGTTTATGGAATATCAATTGCGGATCAGTATATAAAGACAGGGATGTATAAAAATGTACTGGTTATTGGATCTGAATTGCATTCACGCGGCTTAGATATGACTACTCGTGGAAGGGGAGTCTCTGTTATTTTTGGGGATGGTGCTGGAGCAGCTGTGCTTACGCGGGAAGAAGATACCACACAAGGTATTTTGTCTACACATTTACATAGCGAAGGTCAGCATGCTGAGGAGTTGTCACTTATTGCTCCGGGAATGGGAAAACGTTGGGTTACGGATATTATCCATGATAATGATCCAAACGATGAAAGTTATTTCCCGTATATGAATGGTCAATTTGTATTTAAGAATGCGGTAGTAAGGTTTAGTGAAGTAATTATGGAAGGATTACAAGCTAATAATTTACAAGTATCAGACATTGATATGCTTATTCCACATCAGGCAAACCTGCGGATTTCTCAATTTATTCAACATAAATTTAAGTTGAATGACCATCAGGTTTTTAATAATATTATGAAGTATGGAAATACCACGGCGGCTTCCATTCCGATAGCGCTTACCGAAGCTTGGGAGCAAGGCAAAATTAAACAGGGTGATACGGTTGTGCTGGCAGCTTTTGGTAGTGGATTTACTTGGGGAAGCGTAATCATGAAATGGTAATTCACAGGTGAGTATTTCTTACGGTTTTTTTGAAGAGCATAAAGTAATTTAAAGGAATAAACTCATGAAAAGACCAAAAGTTCACAATAGTGGACAAGCGCGCTTGTTTACTAATCGTTATCTAGAAATGCTCACTAAAGGCCATCCTTTGGTTATCTGGGGAATGTATATTCCACTTATTGGTTATTTGTTATATAGGGTGGTTGTCATGTATGAAATTTCTAGAGGAAAAGTATCGGTTATTTTTCTAGGCGGTATGGTATTTTGGACGTTTTTTGAATATATGGCACATCGGTTTTTGTTTCATTTACACAGTGAAAGGAGATTCTGGCAGCGTATAGGATACATTATGCACGGAAATCATCATGAATTCCCAAAGGATAAAACCCGTCTTTTTATGCCTCCAGTTCCCAGTTTATTATTATCAACCACCATCTTTGGTGTATGTTATTTGGTTCTTGGAACGTATGCTTTGGCTTTTTTTCCTGGTTTTTTATTAGGATACTTATTGTACGCTTCTATGCATTATGCGATACATGCTTGGGAACCTCCATTTAGGTTTATGCAACCCTTATGGAGGAATCATCATCTTCATCATTACCGTAATGAAGAACTTGGATTTGGAGTTAGTAGCACTGTTTGGGATCGTATTTTTGGGACTATGTTTGATTTAAGGAAAGAAAAAGAAGATCCCCAAAAAAAGAAGGCTATTTTATTTGATAAGAAGGAAAAAGAAACCACATAACTATGTGGTTTTCTTTTATGTCTATATCTTTTTTACGCTACATTTTTTGTTGAGGTGTAACATTGCATGCAAAGAGATGTCTTTATAAAAATGTACGTAAATAAAGATATTATGACCTTTAATCTGCCAAGTGTACTTCTATTAGTTCTTCTTTTATCAATTTCAAACCTTCTGGCCCAAGATTCCATTCCGCGAAAAAGCATTCATGCAGTACGAATTTCAACTCCTCCTAAAATCGATGGTGTTTTAGACGAGGAAGTATGGAATAATGCTACGGTAGCTTCTGGTTTTGTAGAAAGAATGCCTACCAATGGACGTGCTATACCAGATAGTTTGCATACGGAGGTTAAAATTTTGTATGATGATAAAGGAATCTATTTTGGTGCGGTTATGAATGATCCATCTCCAGAATTGATTTTAAAAGAGTTGACAGAAAGAGATGGCATTGGAAATGATGATTTCTTTTTTATACTTCTAAATGGATATAATGATAGGCAACAAAGCTTACAATTTATAATTACCGCTGCAGGGGTCCAATATGATGCAAAGATGACTAATGGTAAGGAGGATAGTTCGTGGAATGCAGTTTGGTATAGTGCTGTTGACATAAATGAACATGGATGGGTGGCAGAAATCTTTATCCCTTATTCTGAAGTTCGATTTCCAGAAGGAGATATTCAGGTATGGGGGCTTAATATGGAGCGAGAGTTTAGACGTGCTCGAACGCGGTACAGTTGGAATCATGTTGATAATACAAAGGGAGCCTTTTCAATATACGATGGAGAAATACATGGTATTAAGGATATAAAGACACCAACACGTTTAGCATTTCAACCCTATGTTTCTACCTATATTAATTCATATGATAAAACAACTGATGTTACAACCAATGCAGGAATGGATATAAAGTATGGGATTAATGATGGCTTTACATTGGATATGATTTTAATACCTGATTTTGGGCAGACTAAATTTGACAATACGATCTTGAATTTATCCGCCTTTGAAGTTCAATATGCAGAGCAACGCCCTTTTTTTACAGAAGGAACAGAATTGTTTAGTATAGGAAATCTTTTTTATTCTCGACGTGTTGGAGATTTCCCAACGGGATATCCATCTTTAAAAACCAATGAGGTTATTTCAGATTTTCCTGCTAAAGTTAGTTTGTTAAATGCAATGAAGGTTTCTGGAAGGACAAAAAATGGTTTAGGAATAGGCGTATTTAATGCCGTCACAGAAAGTGCAAATGCTCGAATATTAGACACGCTTACCGGCATATATAGAAAGGAACAAGTAGAGCCTTATGCCAATTATAATGTGTTGGTATTTGATAAGCGCTTCGGCCAAAATAATTCAGTATCATTTGTTAATACCAATGTGTTGAGGGAAGGATCGGGCAGGGATGCTAACGTATCTGGTTTGTATGCTAATATCACCAACAAAGAAAATACTTGGTATTACCAGGGAAATATAGAAGGAAGTTGGACCCAGTCAGATAAAAGTAAGTTTGGTTTAGAGGCTTCAGCGGGAACTAGTAAGATTAGTGGGCAACATCGGTATCAAGCCTCTATTTTTTTGAGAACGAAAGACTATGATATTGATGATTTAGGATATACGGGTAGAACAAATTATATTAATTATTACGGGTATTATGGATATCGCTATCTTAAGCCTAGAGGTATTCTTAATACTATGTTTTTAAATTTTAACCTTAATTATAATCGAAGACTAGAACCTAGTTTGTACAACAACTTTAACTTTAATTTCAATTCAAGTTTTACTACTAAATCTTTTTATTCATTTGGTGGAGGTTTTGAGTCATCTATTTTTGAGACCAATGATATTTATGAACCTAGAACATTTGGACGACATGTTAAAGTACCTGCTTTTTATTCAGGGTGGCTTTGGTTTGCAACAGATTATAGGAAGAAGTTTACCTTGAGTGAAGTGTATGTCGATTGGCTGGTGTACGATCAAAAAAACAGAGATAGATTGACTATGGCCGTGGAGCCACGGTATCGATTTTCAGACAAATGGAAACTTTTTTATAGATCTGAGCTCACCATGCATAGAAGGGAACCAGGGTATGTTTCCAGGAATGAAAGTGAAATATATTTTGGAGAAAGGAATCGTAATACCTTTGAAAATCGGTTGGAGTCGCAATATATTTTCAATAATAGGATGGCCTTAAGTTTTGCATTTAGACATTATTATGCGGAGGTAGATTATAATCGTTATTTTAATCTTGAAACCAACGGTGAATTAACCGAAAATAGCTCTTATTCAGCTCAACATGATGCGACTTATAATAGCTGGAACGTGGATCTTCGATTTAGTTGGTGGTTTGCACCTGGAAGTCAGCTGTCTATATTGTACCGCAATGCTATAGAGTCCTATGATTTGGTGTCTGGAATGAATTTCTCGGATAACTTTACTCATTTATTTGATCAATCTCAACTTAATAGTGTCTCCATTCGAATTAATTATTTTTTGGATTATAACCGAATGAGGGGTTGGTTGAAAAAACCTACCATTGAAAAAAGTGATGACTCTATGGTGTATTTTTCCAAAGGAAAAAATAAGGGTAGAAATGGACAATTTCTAAACTAGTACTTTGTAGCGGGACCTTATCGTTAAATTATAGGAATTGAATTAGTTATTGGTATAGGAGTTTTTATTTGCAAATCGGACCAATGAAAGCATTATAGGCACTTCAATGAGCACCCCCACTACAGTGACTAATGATGCTCCAGAGTTTAGACCAAACAGTGAAATTGCAACCGCTACAGCCAATTCGAAGAAATTACTGGCTCCAATCATTCCTGCTGGGGCGTTAATGCAGTAGGGTAGTTTCAAAAAGTATTTTCCAGTATACCAAGAGGTGAAGAAAATAAAATAGGTTTGAATGATCAGAGGGATCGCTATAAGAAGAATAGCGAATGGTTGATTTGTTATCTGTTCTCCTTGAAACGCAAATAGGAGGACGAGGGTGGTCAGTAGGGCTAGAATAGAAACTGGTTTTAATTTAGGCAGGAAAGTGGATGTGAACCATTGATTGCCTTTTTTCTTGATGAGCCATCGGTTAACTATAAAACCACTTATAAGAGGAATGAGAACAAATACAACGACGGATGTAATTAATACTTCATGAGGAATAAAAACATCCGTAACCCCGATAAGCAACTGAACAATAGGAATAAATGCAACCACAAGAATAAGGTCGTTTACCGATACCTGAACTAGGGTGTAATTTGCATCACCATCTGATAAGTAAGACCAGACAAACACCATTGCTGTACAGGGCGCCGCTCCAAGTAATATAGCTCCTGCCATATATTCAGAGGCAAGTTCTGGGGTTAGGTATGCCTGAAAAATATGGTGGAAGAATAGCCAGGCAAAAAAGGCCATGGTGAATGGTTTAATGAGCCAGTTAATGAATACTGTCAGCCCCAATCCTTTTTTGTTTTTCCCTACATTTTTTAATGAGCTAAAATCAATTTGTGCCATCATTGGGAATATCATCATCCATACTAAAATGGCTACCGGTATGTTTATTGAATAGAGATTCCAAGAACTAATAATTTCAATGGAATCACCAGCAACTTTGCCAATAATAATTCCAATACCAATGCAAAGTAATACCCACAAGGTGAGGTTGCGTTCAAAAAAAGCCATTTGTTTTTTAGAAGCCATAGTTTTTTAGTTTAGTTGATGAGCTCATTAAATATGCAAAATGAATACTCTCAATATGTAAATTTATATATCGCAATATTACGATTAATATAGTATCGAGCAAAAAAATCCGGAAAAAAGTTCCGGATTTTTTCTGCCTACTCTATACGTACTAACCAATGAAAATAAAGGTAGGCTATTGTAGCTAAGATTATAAGATCCCCCCTCCAGCATTTTTAGTGTTGTTATCACGCTGTTTTCTGCTGGCAGCTCTATTTTTTCCACTTCCAAATCGATAGGACATCCCTAGATACCAAGTGCGACTTTCCCAATTGAATTTTCCTTCTTGTGCATAAGGACGCGTGGCTTCAAAGGCGAAATGTTGGGTGTCAAAAATGTCATTAAAATTGAAATTGATCATACCTCTACCTTGAGCAAAGCTGTAACGTGCTCCAGTATTAACGAAATACATTGGCTTAGCCTTCATTTGTATTCCTTGGTTGGCACCACGGTACATTCCAAATACTGTTAATGAAAGGTTTTTAGTTACTGTAAAATTGTTGTTCATACGGGCATTCCACGATACATTATCTACTTCTACATTCTCCATAATGATATCATCGATGGTCGGGTTAGGGATAGCCGGATCTAGACTTTCTGTAAATGTGGACTGTTTTTGTGAAAATAAATCGAAACTTCCATTGATACTCCACCATTTTACAGGTCTGTAATTGGTTGATAATTCTACACCGTAGGCTGAAGTGTCATCAAAATTATCAAATGTTAAGATCGATTTGTTTAAATCAAGACGATCTACATATACTGCTCGGTTTATTTCATCCTTAATTTGTCTGTAAAATACACCAGCAGTCACACTACCATTTTTTAGTCTTCGGGTGTAGTTAACTTCTAAAGAATTGGTAAACTGCGGGATCAAGCTCTCATTTCCATAGGATGAAATCAATGGAGTGGACCATTCTCTTATTGGATTTACTTGCTCTAGTCCTGGACGGTCTACTCTTCGACTTACACTCATCTGAAATTGATTTTTTTCAGAAGGTGAATAGGTAATAAAACCGGAAGGATAAATTTGAGTGTATTTATCGGTAAAGGCTCTAACACTATTGGTGTCTGCTTTCACTTCAACATTTTCTACACGTGCACCTAGTTGGTAAGACCATTTATCAAAGTTTTGGCCATAGGTCACATATCCTGAAAAAATATCCATTCCATATATAAAGCGTGTATCGGGAGTAGGACGTAATTGACCATTATTGTTGTATGACAATCCAGTGGAACTAAAGTCTACATCTGTTTCAAATAGACGAGCTTCTGCACCCAATTCTAATTTTGAATTTTCCGTTAATGGGTTCGCGTAGTCTAAATTTATAATAGATTGTTCTCTTTTAGTTTCAACATTATCTCTGTATGCTGGGATGGAAGTATTTCCGGAGAATTGAAAGGTAGCCAACTCATCATTTTTGAAGCGATTATGATCCACTTCTAATTCAATAAAATGATCTCCTCCTTCGTTAAAAGTTCGTTTGTAGTCAAAGTTGTATTGGCCGCTTCTATTTTGATTGTCCGAAGAAAATGATTGTGCAAAATTAAGCATTGGATTCTCGTTGTACACAATAGAAACATCTCCCATAAATGCACCATCATAAATATTCTGGTTGGTGAAAAATGATATGGTATTGCGATCGTTAAGGTAATAATCAACTCCTAGCTTGTATAAATAGGATTTATTATTGTTAAACATGTCAAGAAGTTGTTTGGAGTTTTCTCCAATTCTAAAAATAGTACCGTCATTTACGCTTTTACCAATATTTGTTCCTGCATTTCCATAAAGGTTTACTTTGCCATTTCTGTAATTGAGATCAAGAGAGCTGTTAAACTTTGCTTCTTCTTGATGGCGTAAACCAATATTTATATTCCCATTGAAGCCAATATTTGCATTTTTATGCAAAATGATATTGATTATTCCACTCATTCCTTCAGGATTGTATTTTGCTGAAGGATTCGTGATGAGCTCAATAGACTTAATAGAAGTTGAGGGGATTTGTTTTAAAAGCTGAGCTACAGGAACATTAGATAATTTGCCGTCAACCATAACACGAACATTTGAATTTCCACGTAATGACAAATCTCCAGTTTGAGAATCAACACTTACAGAAGGAATATTGTTCATAATTTCTGACGCGGTGGCTCCTGTGGTTACCAAATCCTTTCCAACATTAATTACCTTTCGGTCAATTTTTTGTTCAATGCTGGACCGTTCGGACACCACTTCTACACCTGATAATTCAGTGACACTTTCTTCTAAAAGAATGTCTCCTAAATTAACGTTTTGATTACGACGAGTAATATTGATTTCTTTGGTATAGGTGTGATAACCTACAAATTGAATTTCTACAATAAGATTTCCTGAAGGAATTCCTTTTACTTCGAAAGTACCGTCATCATTAGTGATACCACCAGTAACCGTGCTTTTATCAGTTTTGTTTTTAATTACAACAGCGGCAAAGGCGACAGGTTCCTTTAGGTTTTTATCTATAACCTTACCTTTAATAACTGCGTCTAATGGTTCGCCGATTGTTTTGCCAAATACGGTCGAAATACTGCACAATAGAATGGTGCAGAACATAGCTACATTTTTCATGGATGTTTTGTTTTTTGATTGATGATTGATTACCTTCACTTAGGTAACTATCTAATTGACGAAAGAAGCTACCTTGCGTTACAAGGAACCTATAATTTTAACACTTTTTAACAAATGAAATATACATTGGTAATGGGCGCTTCTTTAAAGCCGGACAGATATAGTTACTTAGCCGTTAGTAGATTAGTGGCTGCGAATCACAAAGTTTCAGCCTTTGGAAGGCAGCAAGGCGTTATAGCAGGAATAGTTGTAGAAACGTCTCTAGAGGCATACCAAGGAGTTGATACTGTAACTTTGTATTTGAATCCCAAAGCCCAGAAGGAATACTATTCCTATATATGTTCGTTACAACCCAAACGCGTTATTTTTAATCCAGGAACTGAGAATCCTGAGTTTTATGATATTTTGAAGAAACATGCCATAGAAGTTGAGGTGGCTTGTACTCTGGTTCTTTTAGCAACAAACCAATACTAAGGCGTTTTTGAAAAGAAGTCTTGCTCTTCTTTTGTAAATAAGCGGGAATGTATTATAAATCGTTTTCCCAAGGGAATTTCTAGAGAAAAGCTAGCTCCACGACCTTCGGTGATGTCTACCGTAATGTGTGTATGCTTCCAATAGGCATATTGATCTTGATTCATATAAAATTTGACTCCTTCCAGGGAACCTAGAAGAATATCACTTTCGTCAAGATACATATCACCTTCTTCAAAAAGCATGGGCGCAGAACCATCACAGCATCCTCCGCTTTGGTGAAAGATTAAAGCGCCATGTTTTTCCTTCAGTAGATTAACTGTTTTAGCCGCTTCCTTTGTTATGGCAATTCTCTCCATAGTAGTAAAAATAAAAAGGCCAAAGTACAGAACAATGGCCTTTAGTAAAGTTAAAATTAAAAGAAACCAAGCTTGTTTTTATCATACGATATTAACATATTTTTGTTTTGACGATAATGATCCATCATCATTAGGTGGTTTTCCCTTCCAAAGCCAGACTTTTTATATCCCCCGAATGGTGCATGTGCTGGATACGCATGATAGCAGTTTACCCATACACGGCCAGCTTTAATGGCACGAGGGATCTGATAGAGTTGATGGGCGTCCCTTGTCCATACACCTGCTCCAAGGCCATATAGAGTGTCATTGGCAATTTCAATTGCTTCGGCTTCATCCTTGAATTTAGTAACACAAACTACCGGGCCAAAAATTTCTTCTTGGAAAACGCGCATTTTATTATGTCCTTCCAAAATGGTAGGTTTTATATAAAATCCATGTGCCAAATCCCCTTCTTTATTTGCTTCTCCACCACAAAGAACTTTAGCTCCTTCTTCTATTCCTATTTTGATATATGACTGAATTTTTTCATATTGGTCATTCGATGCCTGAGCTCCAATCATTGTACTGCTTTCATAAGGATTTGCCTGTACAATGGCCTTGGTTCTCTCTACTACTCTTGCCATAAATCGGTCATAGATGTCTTCTTGAACAAGGATTCTAGAAGGGCATGTACATACTTCCCCTTGATTGAAAGCAAAAAGTACTGCTCCTTCAATAGCTTTGTCTAGATATGCATCATCGGAGTCCATTACACTATTAAAAAAGATATTTGGAGATTTTCCCCCAAGTTCCATCGTAACAGGATTTAAGTTTTTGGAAGCATATTGCATTATTAGTTGGCCAGTGGTAGTTTCCCCAGTAAAGGCGACCTTGTCGATTCTTGAACTTGAAGCAAGTGGTTTTCCTGCCTCTGGACCAAATCCATGGACTACATTAATAACTCCTGGAGGAAATATATCAGCAATTTTTTCCATGAGTAAAGTCGCTGATGAAGGCGTTTGTTCTGCGGGTTTAAGTATCACACAATTTCCTGTAGCAAGCGCTGGAGGTAATTTCCAAGAAAGCATTAATAATGGGAAATTCCAAGGAATAATTTGGCCAACAACACCCAACGGTTCTTTAATATTCATCGATAGGGTATTGGCATCGAGTTCTGTTGCCGATCCCTCTTCAGCACGAATACATGCGGCAAAATATCTCCAATGATCAACAGAAAGAGGTACGTCTGCATTCATAGTTTCGCGAATCGGCTTTCCATTGTCACAGGTTTCTACAAGTGCAAATTCTTCAAGATTGGCCTCAATAATGTCTGCAACCTTATTTAGAAGTGAGGCTCTGTGAGCGGCGGAGGTATTACCCCAACTTTCTTTGGCCGCATTGGCGGCATCTAGGGCCAGGTCAATATCCTCTTTTTGTGATCGAGGATATCTAGCTATAAGTGTGTTGTCTATAGGCGAGCGGTTTTCAAAATAGTCTCCTCCAATAGGTTTGACAAATTTTCCGTTAATGAAATTGTCATAATGTTCTTTGAATGAGGGTTTAGAATAGTTCATAATTTTAAATTTAATTAGTTTGTAATCAGTAGTTTGCTTAAATTTGGTTGTTCAGTACTATTTTTAGCGATATAACATGGTAATTGCTAAAAATTAATTATAATCTTAGGATTTATAAAGCTATTTTGATATATTCTTAAATTATTGAACATATTTATTAATTTATTGTACATATCTATTATTGCTGTAAATGGGTAATGATTTTTTGTAATATTGAGTATGAAACACTTGTTAAATCAACATAGAAATAATCGAAAACTATCCACCTTGGTAGAAAATAGAACTACCTATAATGCCGACTACGCAGAATTGAACATTTATGAGACACATCAATATGCTGAAAAGGTTGCTTTACGTTTTGATTTTCCTATTATAGCCAGCATGCTTACTGGTAAGAAGGTCATGCATATTGAAGGGATGCCTTCATTTGATTTCTATCCGGGAGAATCCGTTGTTATGCCTACCAACAAAGAAATGGTTATTGATTTTCCTTTAGCTACGGAATCTAATCCTACCCAATGTTTGGCATTAGGTATTGATACAAGTAAAATAGAGGAAGTAGTAGAAAAGTTTAATCATTACATAACTATTGAAAAAGAAACTCCAAATTGGCGTCTAGATGATTCAACCTCCCATTTGATTAATAATGTTGATGTGAATCATTTAGTGGAGCGTCTTGTATATACTTTTACACACAATAACAGGTCGAAGGACGTTTTACTTGATCTTATGATTCAAGAATTAATTGTCCGGTTGTTGCAAACCAAGGCAAAGATTTTTTTACTGAATGATAATGAAGGGGTGTTTAGTGATACTCGTATTGGAATGGTTATAAAGTATATTAAAAAAAATTTGACAGATCAGGACATTACTGTGGATCTTCTTGCAGAAAAAGCTTGCATGAGTGCTTCTCATTTTCATAAGAAGTTTAAAAATACCTTAGGGATTTCTCCCATTGATTATATTAATTCTGAAAAAATTAAATTTTCCAAGAAACTTATAAAAGAGCATAAAAATTTGAGGATGTCAGAGATTGCTTATCAATCCGGATTTAATAATACCAGTTATTTTAATAGACAGTTTAAAAAGATGGAAATGATGACTCCTCAACAATTTAAAGTGTCGGTAATGACTTAACTTGTAGATCATAGGTCTTTAGGACCTTAGTACTGAAGAATTCGCTACTTTTTAGGGATCTATCTTAGCAGCTTTTCAAAGCAAACACTATTTTCAACTCCTATATATGGTCCGTAGTTTTCAATTTGTAGATAGTTGTTTTTTTTATAAAGCGCTATAGCTTCAGGTTGTTGTAGGCCTGTTTCAAGTATACAGCGCTTAAAGCCAAGTTCTTTGGTCCATTGTTCTAATTCACCAAGTATCATAGAGCCTACACCTTCTTGTCTATTTTCTTGTCTAGTAAACATGCGTTTAACTTCCATTGTTTCGTGATTGTACATTTTAATGGCACCACATCCTATTGCTGAAGAGTTCCCGTAGGCTATCACCACATTTTTAATGTGGTCTAAGGTGTTGAATTGGGCGTAAAAAGCATGATCTTCTCCATCGCGAATAGCCAAGTCGGCATCTAATAATTTTATTAATTGAATAAAATCAGAATTTTCAGAAGAAGTCCTTCGTAAGGTTACCATTGTTTTGGATTATGAGATGATAGCTGAATGTGCTTTATTTCGGATCAGGAGTAGCCCTAGAAAGGTAATAAATCCATTTACCATTAATATTTCGAATCCAAAAGCGAATCCGAACCATTGCATGCTATTAAGCATAAGAAGGATGCTAATACCTACTGAACTAAGAGCAACTATTGGTACTAATTTGTCGTTTACTTTCCAGGGAGTAAATAGTCCAAAACTATACATTCCCAATAAGGGGCCATATGTAAATCCAGCAAATAGAAAAACCTTGTCAATGACACTGGCGTCTTGAATGAAGTATCTAAAAATAAGAATAATGAAAATTGAAATAAATACAAACATTAAGTGTACTTTTTTACGGATGGAAACCTGTTTTGCGATTTCGTATTTCTTTTCAATTTCTAATATGTCGATACTAAAGGAGGTAGTTAAAGAGGTTAAAGCGCTATCAGCACTAGAGTAGGCGGCAGCTATGAGTCCTAGTATAAAACAAAAGGCAGCCACTAGACCTAAATGTCCGTTAGCCAAAATCGGAAATAATTGATCTTTATGAGCGTCAATCCCATTTTTAAGAGCATACTCAGTAAATAATAATCCCATAACCAGAAACATTAGATTTACAAATGTTAGGACTATGGTGAACCAGAACATATTTTTTTGAGCATCTTTAAGATTTCGGCAAGTAAGATTTTTTTGCATCATATCCTGATCTAATCCGGTCATAACAATTGCTATAAAGGCACCAGAAAAAAATTGTTTCCAAAAATAATCAGGAGAATGAGGGTTGTCAAAAAAGAAGGTGCGAGAGAATTCACTGTCAGCAACAAATTGTGAAAAATTGGCGATGTTTAGACCAAGATCTTCTGAGACCACTACTATGCACACTCCAACCGCTATCAACATGAAGAGTGTCTGTAAGGTATCTGTCCATATTATGGTTTTAATGCCCGAACGAAAGGTGTATAGCCAAATTAAAAATATAGTAATGGAAACGGTAATCCAATAGGGAATATTGAGTTTGTCAAAGACTAAAGTTTGAAGTACATCTGCAACTAACATTAAGCGTAAGCAAGAGCCAACCGTGCGAGAAAGGATAAAAAATGAAGCACCAGTTTTATAGGAGAAATTACCAAAACGCTCCCCTAAATAAGTGTAAATAGAGGTCAGGTTCATTTTGTAATACAACGGAAGTAATACAGTTCCAATTACAAAATATCCTAATATATATCCTAGAACTAGTTGAAAATATACAAATTGAGAAGCTTCTACTTTTCCTGGAACTGAAATAAATGTAACACCACTTAATGAAGCACCGATCATTCCAAAAGCAACTAAAAACCATGGCGACTGTTTGTTGGCTTTAAAGAAGGTGTCGTTGTTTTCTTGGTTTTTACGGCCCGACAGGTAGGAGAATAAAATCAATACACCAAAATAGGCTACAATAAGAAATAAGATGGTAGTGGGTTGCATGGCGTCGTATTTACAGACGGCAAAGTACAAAAAACATTTTGCCAAGACCAGATGAACCTTAAAAATTGTAACTTCGCACTTATGGATTTTTCGTCAAAACTTCTAGAAAACGCAGTGAATGAAGTGTCTCAATTACCTGGAATAGGTAAACGAACGGCGCTAAGGTTGGTATTACATTTATTAAAACAACCAGCTTCTCAAACAGCCCACCTATCCCAGGCATTACTTCAAATGCGAAATGAAATTAATTATTGCCAGCATTGTCATAATATATCAGATACTTCTATTTGTGAAATATGCGCAAGTCCTAAGAGAAATGAGCGACTAATTTGTGTTGTTGAGGATGTTAGAGATGTTATGGCTATAGAAAATACTGGACAATTTAAGGGTGTGTATCATGTACTTGGAGGAAAAATTTCACCTTTAGAAGGTATTGGTCCTCATAATTTACACATTAATACCTTGGTGGAAAAAGTAAGTCAAGGAAAGGCCGATGAACTTATATTTGCACTAAGTAGCACTATGGAAGGTGATACAACCAATTTTTATATCTTCAAACAAATAGAGCCTTACGGTATTACAACCTCTACTATAGCCAGAGGAATTGCTGTGGGAGACGAGTTGGAATACGCTGATGAGGTTACCCTGGGTCGTAGTATTGTTAATCGCATTCCATTCGAGAATTCGTTAAAAAATAATTATTAAAATTTACGAATTTTTTCCTGTTCAATCAAAGTTAAAATGTGTGATGTTCCAAGATAATTATTTCAGTGATTGGTCTTCAAATCCAAATAGAAAGCTATACGATTGGTTTGCAAAAAAAATCATAGAGTTTTTTCTTGGGTCAAGGAAATTACATAATCTATGCATATAGTAGCGGACAGCTTTGTTTAAGTGGAACTAGTTTCCTGAGCGCTTCGTGTTGATTGTGAGAAAAATAGAAAGTTCAAAGTAGAGGATGGTTCTTATTAGAGATATAGCAAAACTATTTTTGAATGCCAAGTTCCTAAGTTGTTCAGGAATAATCCCTCAAAATGAAAAACTAAAAAACAACCAATTTACCTTTAAAATACATCTAAAAAACAGTACTTTTATCATCCGAAGGAGTCCATGTGACCAACCGCAGAAAGTGGATTCATGATGATGAAAAATGATAATAAAATATCAATAAAAATTCATTTTTTTAATTAATTTCGCAATCTGAAAACAAAAACAACCTTATAAATTATCAAAATGGCAAAATTTGAGCTTAAGTTGCCCAAAATGGGGGAAAGTGTTGCCGAAGCAACCATAACGTCTTGGCTGAAAGAAGTAGGAGATACCATCGAAGCCGATGAGGCAGTTTTGGAAATTGCTACTGATAAGGTCGACTCTGAGGTACCCAGTGAGGTTTCGGGAGTTTTGGTGGAGAAGTTATTCAATGTGGATGATGTAGTACAGGTAGGACAAACTATTGCAGTGATTGAGACGGAGGCAGAGGTGTCGGTTTCAACTCAGGCAGTAGAAACCGTAGTTCCTGAGGCCGTAACGGCCGTGGAGGAAACTGTGGTGAAAGCGCAAGAGACGGTGGGGGCTACGATGGGAGTGACGGAAGATTTTTCAGCTTCTGAACGATTTTATTCTCCCCTAGTTAAAAATATTGCAAAACAGGAAGGGATTTCATTAGCAGAATTAGAGGCTATTGTTGGAACTGGAAATGAAGGTCGTGTTACAAAAAATGATATACTAGCATATGTAGCCAATAGAGCGACAAAGAACACTCAGTCGGCTCCTGTGTCAGCTACTTCAGCTGAACAGCCTAGATCGGCAGTTTCTAATGTTGCTCCTGTATCGGTATCCATGGGCGATGAGATTGTTGAGATGAGTCGAATGGGTAAACTTATTGCTCATCACATGATTCAAAGTATTCAAACCTCGGCTCATGTTCAGAGTTTCGTAGAGGTGGATGTAACTAATATTTGGAATTGGCGTAACAAGATGAAAAATGCATTTCAGCAGCGTGAAGGTGAAAGTTTGACCTTTACACCTATTTTTATGGAGGCTGTTGCTAAGGCGTTGCGTGATTTTCCTCTGATGAATATTTCCGTTGATGGGGATAAAATCATTAAAAAGAAAAATATAAACTTAGGGATGGCTGCAGCACTTCCAGATGGAAATTTGATAGTGCCAGTTATTAAGAATGCAGACCAATTGAATTTAGTGGGAATGGCCAAAGCAGTGAACGATTTGGCTGGTAGAGCTCGTGAAAATAAGCTAAAACCGGATGAAATTCAAGGAGGAACGTACACTGTAACTAATGTAGGTACCTTTGGAAGTGTCTTTGGAACTCCAATCATAAACCAACCACAGGTAGGTATATTGGCATTAGGGGCTATTCGAAAAGTGCCAGCTGTGATAGAAACTCCGGAAGGGGATTTTATAGGAATACGTTATAGAATGTTTCTTTCACACAGCTATGATCACAGGGTGGTTAATGGCGCTTTAGGAGGTATGTTTGTAAAACGTGTTGCAGAGTATTTAGAAGGTTGGGATGTGAACAGACAACTATAAATGAATTTATTATAATTATAAAAACCCCGACAATGTTCGGGGTTTTTTACTTGCATACGTTATCTTTGTCCTACAATTGATTTTTCATGGAACTAAAACTCAACCGACCTATTTGTTTTTTTGATTTAGAAACCACAGGTACTGATGTGGTAAATGATCGCATTGTAGAAATTGCCATCCTTAAGGTATACCCCAATGGGAATAAGGAAAGTAAAACATGGCTTGTGAATCCTCAAATGCCTATACCTCCAAGCGCAACAGCGGTACATGGTATTACCGATGAAAAAGTGGCAAATGAGCCTAGTTTTAAAGAATTGTCCAAACAGGTGCATTCCATGGTAAAGGATAGTGATTTGGCTGGATTTAATTCCGATAGATTTGATATTCCTTTATTGGCAGAAGAAATGCTTCGTGCTGAAATAGATTTTGATATGCGTAACAGGGTGTCAGTTGATGTGCAAACTATTTTTCATAAAATGGAAAAACGTACTTTGGCAGCTGCTTATAAATTTTATTGTAATAAAGAACTGGTTGATGCGCATAGCGCTGAGGCCGATACTATGGCAACCTATGAAGTGCTGAAGTCTCAATTGGAGAGGTATGATGAGCTGGAGAATGATGTAAAGTTTTTGGCTGATTTTACGACTCGTAAACAATCCGTAGATTTTGCTGGATTTATTGTGATGAATGAAAACGATGAAGAAGTTTTTTCCTTTGGAAAGCATAAAGGGAAAAGGGTAGAGGATATTCTAGAGGAGGAACCTGGATACTTTGGTTGGTTACTCAACGCTGATTTCCCACGTTATACCAAAAAAGTGTTAACAGCTATTAAACTTAGAAAACTAAATAATAAATTAGCATAGTGGTTTTATTTTCAATCACTTATTTTAACTAACGAATAATAACTAACCTATCGTGAAGATAATTTGTATAGGGCGAAATTATACAGAACATATAGCAGAACTTGCTAATGAACGCCCCTCACAACCGGTTATTTTTATGAAGCCAGATACGGCAATTCATAATCCGGAACAAGATTTTTACATCCCCGAATTTACCAATGATATGCACTATGAAGTAGAACTTTTAGTCAAAATCAGTAAACTAGGTAAGCATATTGATGAGAAGTTCGCTTCAAATTATTATGACGAAATAGGACTGGGAATTGATTTTACTGCCAGAGATGTGCAAAATGAACTAAAAGCGAAAGGCCTCCCTTGGGAAAAGGCTAAAGCTTTTGACAGTTCTGCTGTGGTAGGTGCTTTTTATCCAAAAACCACCTATGAAGACATAAATAACATTCAGTTTAGCCTTGTGAAAAATGGGGCGCCCGTACAGATTGGAAATACCAGCCATATGTTGTGGAAGGTAAATGAGCTTATTGCTTATGTTTCCACTTTTTTTACACTTAAAAAAGGAGATATTCTCTTTACAGGAACACCGGCAGGTGTAGGGAAAATTTCACCTGGGGATAAGCTTGAAGGTTATTTAGAAAGTGAACATGTATTTTCAATTGATATTAAATAATGGGAGTGTATAGCATACAAAAAATAGACGAATTGTCTGGTGGAGATGCCGACTTTGCGTTGTCAATTATTCAAGTGTTTTTGGAAGAAACGCCACAGGATATGTATAGTTTGGAACAGGCTATAGCAGCAGAAAATCATACTTTGATATATCAAGCTGCACATAAAATAAAACCCAATGTTGATTTATTAGGGATGGTGCGCACACATCAACTAATCTTAGGTATTGAGCAGCAAGGGAGAAGCAATGGAGACCTGCAGCAAATAAGATCTGATTTTGCCGAATCTAAAGAGCTGTTGGCTAAAGCTATGGAGCAAATAAAAGTAGATTATAAGCTAGACTAATGAATGCCGAAATCATTACCATTGGCGATGAAATTCTTATAGGGCAAATTGTAGATACTAATTCTGCCTATATTGCTCAGGAGCTTAATAAAATAGGGGTTTCTGTGTATCAGATTACTTCCGTTCAAGATGATAAATCACATATATTAAAAGCGCTTAATGAAGCTGAGGTAAATGCAGATATTGTCATTGTAACCGGCGGATTGGGACCTACTAAAGATGATATTACTAAAGAGACTCTTTGTGATTATTTTGGAGATTCTTTGGTGATGAATCAGGAAGTATTAAAGAATATAGAACTTCTTTTTTCAAAACTTAGTGGAGCGCCGCCATTATCAGAGCTTAATAGGAGGCAAGCATTAGTCCCTTCCCGGTGTAAGGTGTTAATGAATGTCTATGGCACAGCGCCTGGTATGTGGATTGAAAAGAATGAAAAAACTTTTATTTCTTTACCGGGAGTTCCCTTTGAGATGAAGTCGCTAATTCAGACGTATGTGTTGCCAGATCTACAGGCGAAATATAATTGTCCTTATATTTTACATCGCACGATTCTAACGGCAGGTATGGGAGAAAGTGCATTGGCTCAAAAGATCGAAGCGTGGGAAGATAGTTTGCCATCCTTTATTAAATTGGCCTATTTGCCTAATTTTGGAAAAGTAAGATTGCGGCTTACGGCTAAAGGAATGGATAAAGAGCTTTTAGAGCAAAGCGTAGCTGAAAATGTTACTATTCTTTATGAGCTAATAGGCGATATTATTTACGGAGAAGAGAGTGATGCTATAGAAGAAATAATAGGGAATTTACTGTTGGAGCGAGGTCAAACCATGGCTACTGCAGAAAGTTGTACTGGAGGTAAAATAGCTTCCAATATAACTAGTTATTCTGGAGCCTCTGCTTACTTTAAAGGTAGTGCTGTGACCTACGCAACCCAGTCTAAAATTGATGTTCTCGGGGTATCTTCTGAAGTGATAAACGAATTTTCTGTGGTTAGTTCCGAGGTAGCACAGGCAATGGCTTTAGGTGTAAAGCGCCTTTTTAACGTTGATTATGGAGTGGCAACAACAGGAAATGCAGGACCTTTGAAGGGTGATTCAGACGCAGAGGTCGGAACCGTATATATTGCAATTGCAGGGCCTAATGGGATTACCTCTGAAGAATTGCATTTAGGAAATCATAGAGAAAAAGTAATTAACAGGGCAGTAAATAAAGCAATGGAATTGCTGCAAAAAGAAATTTTAAAAAATTAAGAGGAAGTTGTTTGGCTATCCAGTTTTAATTTCGTTAATTTGCACCCTGTTTTGAAATAACAAAAAAGATTTAGAGAAATGGCAAGAGTTTGCGAACTTACAGGTAAGAAAGCAATGGTAGGAAACAACGTTTCCCACGCGATGAATAAAACAAAGCGTAAATTTGACGCTAACTTGACAAAGAAGCGTTTCTATATCCCTGAGGAAGATAGATGGATAACGTTAAAAGTTTCTACGTCGGCAATCAAGACTATCAATAAGAAAGGGATTGCTGCTGTTTTGAAAGAAGCTAAAGAAAAAGGATATTTAAAATAATATACTTTCTAAAATACGATAGAAATGGCAAAGAAAGGTAATAGAATTCAGGTAATCTTAGAGTGTACAGAGCATAAAACTTCTGGTATGCCTGGTACATCACGTTATATCACTACTAAGAATAAAAAGAACACTCCAGATAGAATGGAAATTAAAAAATTCAATCCTATCTTGAAGAGAATGACAGTTCACAAAGAAATTAAATAACAATAAAGAGTCATGGCAAAGAAAACGGTAGCAACCTTACAAACAGCTTCAAAGAGATTGACCAAAGCTATTAAGATGGTTAAATCTCCTAAAACCGGTGCTTACACATTTGTAGAATCTGTAATGGCTCCGGAATTGGTAGATGATTTCTTGAAAAAGAAATAATTCTCTAAATTTCAAAATATTAGCTGTCCACCAAATACCTTGGTGGACAGTTTTTTTATGCATTCTTTTTAAGAATCGTCGTTCAGTGATTCTGAAACCACTTTAAATTCCTAAATTTGCTCAGGTTAACAACCATTTGTTTTAAACCGAATTACTATGAGTTTTTTTAAAAAAATATTCTCTTCTGACAAAAAGGAGACTCTAGATAAGGGATTGGAGAAATCCAATTCATCTTTTTTTACCAAACTAAGCAAGGCAGTTGCAGGGAAATCAAAAGTAGACGATGAGGTATTAGATGATCTGGAGGAAATTTTAGTAAGCAGTGATGTTGGAGTTAATACTACGCTTAAGATAATAGAACGTATAGAAGCACGTGTAGCACGTGATAAATATCTAGGGACAGATGAGCTGAATGTCATTTTACGTGAGGAAATTGCTGGATTGTTATCTGAAACTAATACAGGGGAAGATACCGAATTTGTAGTTCCGACCAGTTCAAAACCGTATGTGTTAATGGTAGTGGGTGTTAATGGTGTTGGAAAAACCACAACCATTGGTAAATTGGCACATCAGTTTAAAAAGCAAGGAAAAAAAGTGGTACTAGGAGCAGCTGATACCTTTAGGGCTGCTGCAATTGATCAATTGCAAGTCTGGGCTGACAGAGTAGATGTTCCTTTGGTAAAACAACAGATGGGGAGTGATCCTGCTTCGGTAGCCTTCGATACCCTGTCCTCTGCTATGAATCAGGATGCGGATGTAGTTATAATAGATACTGCTGGAAGATTACATAATAAGGTGAATCTTATGAATGAACTTTCTAAAGTAAAACGAGTAATGCAAAAAGTGGTACCTGATGCACCACATGATGTGTTATTAGTATTGGATGGTTCTACTGGTCAGAATGCATTTGAGCAGGCTAAACAATTTACTAAAGCTACAGAGGTTACTTCTTTAGCTGTCACTAAACTTGATGGTACGGCAAAAGGAGGAGTGGTAATTGGTATATCTGACCAATTTCAAATTCCAGTCAAATACATAGGAGTGGGAGAAGGTATTGAACATCTACAAGTTTTTAATAAATATGAATTTGTAGATTCATTCTTCAAGTAAGTTATACCTAACGTATCGGTAAAGATAGAAAGCCCCAACTCTAGTTCGGGCTTTTCGTTTTTCTTTAAACGATGTATCTTTAGGTGGTTGTATTAGATATGTTTGGCTAAAATTAAATTCATATGAAATATTATACATTACTTCTGTGTACATTGTTTTTATTGGTTGCTTGTAAGAGTAGGCAAGGATCTAATACATCTGTGGAGATATCAGAAGATATACCCTATGTACAAATGGATGACATCGGTGAGATCGAAACTCAACAGTCACACCCTTTGCCTAGGATGCGTTTTAAAAAGATAAACGCGCCTATGCGGGAGGTTTCAACTATATGGAACCCTTTTGAAAAGGAGCTCTCTTCTTTTTCCGAAGCTAAGTATAGATCAATGGTTCCTTATGTGTTGGAGAAATCTATTCCAGAAATTCAAGAGGCTATTCGATACGGAATTTTTACCTATGAACAACTCACCCTGTTTTACATTTACAGAATTTATACCTACGAGAGTAATCCTCAAACACGATTGAATGCTATAATATCATTAAATCCAAATGCAGTTAGGGAGGCAAGAGCAAAGGATATTGCCTTTAAAGATAAAAGCTTAAAGCATCCTATATTTGGAATGCCAATATTGCTTAAGGATAATATTAATTTTGAAGGTATACCTACAACGGCAGGAGCAGCCGTTTTGAAAGACAACCTAGGTAAGGATGCCTTTATTACATCTCAATTAAAAGCGCATGGAGCTATCATACTAGGGAAGTCGAATTTAAGTGAGTGGGCTTATTTTATGTGTGAAGGATGCCCCTTAGGGTATAGCGCTATGGGTGGACAGACATTAAATCCATACGGACGAAAATTATTTGAATCAGGAGGGTCTAGTTCTGGAAGTGGTGTTGCAACTGCTGCCAATTATGCGGTGGCGACTGTTGGTAGTGAAACTTCAGGATCTATTTTATCACCATCAAGTTTAAATTCCATAGTAGGTTTGAAGCCTACGGTGGGCGTTTTAAGTAGGAGTGGTATTGTGCCTATCTCCAGTTTCTTAGATACTCCTGGGCCAATGACTAAAAATGTAACTGATAATGCTATTTTGTTATCCGCCATGCTTGGTAAAGATAAAGCGGATAAAGCTACGGATACGGCAGTCTATATGCCCTCTTATCAACTAAAGGAATCTTCCACATTAAAAGGAAAACGTTTGGGAGTTTTTAGCAGTTTGATGTCTGATTCTATTTATAATGAGGTGATTAATTTAATGAGAAGAGAAGGAGCTGAAATTGTGGTAATGGATCCTAAACCTACTTCATTAAATGGCTTTCTTACCCTACTCACAGCTGATATGAAAAGAGATTTACCTTGGTATTTAAAGAACTATACCGGTAAAAATGTCAAGGTTCGCAGTGTTGAAGATGTGGTAGGATTTAATAGGAAAGATTCGCTTCTTTATATGCCGTACGGACAAGGTCTGTTTGAAGGAATTGTATCAGATACCACCTCCTTGGAAGAACTAGAGGATGTGAAAGCGAGCTTGAAACTTAGTGGTCGTACTTTTTTTAATTCTCTAATGGATTCCAATACCTTTGATGCTATATTGTCGATTAATAATTTTCATGCCTCTTATGCAGCAGTTGCACACTATCCGTGCCTTACTGTCCCTATGGGATATAAGAATAATGGGGAGCCAATTGGCCTTACTTTTATTGCAAAACCCTATCAAGAATTAGTACTTTTGGAGTTAGGATATGCTTTTGAAAGAGCTTCCAACGCACGTAAAATACCCGTATTATATAAGAATTGATGTATGTTTATAAAAAAGATGAATGAAAAATTGTCATTATCCCTTGCGCAGCATGGTTTGGAAATGGCAAATCCGATGCAAAAAGCAGTTTTTGGAACGTTGAAAAGTGGTGCGGACACTGTAATCTTAGCACCTAAAAATGCAGGAAAAACAACCACTATGGTGATGTTGGTTATTCAACAATTGACAGCTGCTTTTGAGGATTCTCCACGCGCCCTAATAGTTGTTCCGGATAAAGAACGACTTCTTCACATGGAAGCACTTTTTAACCAATATGCTAAACATACAGATTTACGTGTATTTGCAACTCATGAAAAAACAGATATGGATGGTGATAAATATGAGATATCGTGTGGAATAGATGTGCTTATTGGGACACCTAAACGTTTATCTGATATGTTTTCATCAGCAGGTTATAATGTAAATAAGCTCCATATGTGGATTATGGATGAATTGGATGAAATAGCCAAAAACCGACAGGAACATTTGTTGGATAGGCTCTCAATTAGTATTTCTAAAGTCCAACGCATTATGTGTTTAAATGAATATCACGAACGGGCGGTAGCTATGGCTGACAGGGTTGCACCCGATGCCAACTGGTTTGATTTTGAAGAGGAGGAGGACTAATATAGTTAGTATAAAAAAAAACAGGCAATGCCTGTTTTTTTATGCCTATTTATCGCTAGTTATTCATTTGAAATCTGATAGGAGTCAATCCAGTTATGAAATGCCTGG
Organism: Imtechella halotolerans; assembly: GCF_028743515.2. Lineage (GTDB taxonomy): Bacteria > Bacteroidota > Bacteroidia > Flavobacteriales > Flavobacteriaceae > Imtechella > Imtechella halotolerans. The sequence continues at coordinate 236,538 of NZ_CP117969.2, forward strand.
TCCATCTCTTAATCTCATGTAAATAATCTCCTAAAATAATCCCTAAATGATAGGCATAAGTACCCATGTACAAAATACTAATATCAAGTATTAATAGTTGTTTTTTATTCGTTTCTGTTGGTTGTTTGTATTTTGGAAAAGCTATATGGAGGTGTTATAAATGTATATATAGAGGTTATTAATAGTTGAAGTAATTCGTTGAAGATTATCAGATTATTATTTAGAAGTTATAATTAGATTACCAATCGCATTCAAAATAATTGCAGGTAATTTTGAAAGAAGATATGTTCTTGATAGTTATCTTTGCGGCTTCAAAAAATGGACCTATGATTACAGTAAATGATATAGCGGTGGAATTTGGCGGAACTACACTATTTAGTGATGTTTCCTTTGCCATCAATGAAACAGATAAAATTGCCCTAATGGGAAAAAATGGTGCAGGGAAATCTACATTACTTAAAATAATAGCTGGTGTGAATAAGCCTACCCGAGGGGGGATTTCAGCCCCTAAGGAAGCAGTGATAGCATATCTTCCTCAGCATCTACTCACAGAAGACAATTGCTCAGTTTTGGAGGAGACCTCTAAGGCGTTTGCTGGTATTTTTAAGATGAAGGCTGAAATTGATGCACTTAACGAGGAATTGACAGTACGCACGGACTATGAAAGCGATGCTTATATGAAACTAATTGAACAGGTCTCTGAATTAAGTGAAAAGTATTATTCAATAGAAGAAATTAATTATGAGGCTGAAGTCGAAAAAGTTTTAGTAGGACTAGGTTTCGAGCGAACAGACTTCCAACGACCAACTTCGGAGTTTTCGGGGGGGTGGCGTATGCGAATTGAACTGGCTAAAATTTTACTTCAAAAACCTGATCTAATTTTATTGGATGAACCTACAAACCATATGGATATTGAGTCCATTCAATGGTTGGAAGATTTTTTAATTAACCAGGCGAAGGCTGTAATGGTAATTTCTCACGACCGGGCTTTTGTCGATAATATAACTACACGAACCATAGAAGTTACTATGGGTAGAATATATGATTATAAGGCTAAATATTCACATTATTTAGAACTGAGAAAAGATAGAAGGGCCCATCAGCAGAAGGCCTATGAGGAACAGCAAAAAATGATTGCTGAAACCCAGGAATTTATAGACCGTTTTAAAGGCACCTATTCTAAAACGCTGCAGGTGCAGTCTCGCGTAAAAATGTTAGAAAAACTAGAGTTGGTTGAAGTTGATGAAGTAGATACATCTGCATTGCGTTTAAAGTTTCCACCTTCACCTAGATCCGGTCAGTACCCAATAGTTGTTAGTGAATTATCTAAACAATATGATAACCATGTTGTTTTTAAAAATGCTAGCATGGTGATTGAACGTGGAGAGAAGGTGGCATTTGTTGGGAAAAATGGAGAAGGAAAATCGACGATGGTCAAAGCCATTATGAGTGAGATAGGTTTTGAAGGTTCTTTGGAGGTAGGACATAATGTAAAAATAGGGTATTTTGCACAAAATCAAGCCTCGTTACTGGATGAAAACCTAACAGTTTTTGAAACAATTGATCGTATTGCTGAAGGGGATATTCGTACAAAAATCAAGGATATATTGGGGGCTTTTATGTTTGGTGGTGATAATTCTACGAAAAAAGTGAAAGTGCTTTCAGGAGGTGAAAAAACAAGGTTAGCTATGATTAAGTTACTTCTTGAACCTGTAAATGTGCTTATTCTGGATGAACCTACAAACCATCTTGATATGAAAACGAAGGATATTATTAAGGAAGCTTTACGTGAATTTGATGGTACTCTTATACTAGTGTCTCACGATCGTGACTTTCTTGATGGATTAGTAACTAAGGTCTTTGAATTCGGGCATAAACGAGTGCGTGAACATTTTGAAGATATCAATGGGTTTCTTGCCATGAAGAAAATGGAGAATCTTCGAGAGATTGAACGAAAAAATTAAAATTTTAAGGAGGATGAATAAATGCGGTTAAGGTATAACCGCATTTATTTTTTTCCAAAGTTCGTTATCGAAGTTTGAAAGCGCAAAATTTTCTCCTTCGGCAACCTCTCCAAGTCTAATGATGACCAGGTCCTTACTGGGAACTATATATATCTTTTGATCGTTTTTTCCCAGAGCACAAAACATATCTAATGGAGCCTCGGGTATAAGAGTGCCGTTGAATTGCATCTGGGATTGTGGAAGTCTAAAGGACGCTTTTCCATTTAACCACCATAAATAGCCATACGAAAGATTAAGTTGTTGAGAGGTGTTCACTGCTTCTTGTACATATGATTTTGGTACAATTTGATCAGTATCCCACTTGCCTTCTGAGGCGATCATAAGACCAAAGCGTGCCATGCTTCTTGCATTACTCCAATACACGCTTAAGTTATTAAGTTCTGTCCAAGTCCCTGTCATCCCTATTCTGTTTTTTATTTTGGAATTGAAATAGGTGCTCCATTCTTGTCCACTAGCTTGCTCAAGTAGGTCTTGTATGAGTACGTATACATTATGGTACGCCCATCTTGTACCTGCATCTGCGACATACTGTAAGTTTTCAGGAGAAACATTATCACCAGTAGAATCATCAAGTCCCGAAGTCATACTTAATAAGTGTTTAATTTGAATTAAATTCTCTTTTTCTAAAGGAGCGCTGGTCCACCCAGTCCCCAAATAATCAGACACTTTATGATTAATATCAATAAGACCTTCGTCTTGTGCAATACCCGCAGCTGTTGCTGTTAATGTTTTGCCTGCCGAAGCCCAGTACCATGGATTATTGGCAGAAAAACCATCGAAGTAATATTCTATAGCTATTCGACCATTTTTGAGGATGATAAAGGCTTTGGTGTTTTTTTTATCCAGATATTGGTATAATTCTTCTAATGCATTAGTGGACCATTGAAGCGATTCAGGAGTCACTGTTTCCCATGTGGTATTAGAGGTTGGAGGGAATTAGGTTTGAGAATTAGTTTGGGATGTGTCATCTTTTTGACATGCAATAAGACAAAAGAAACAACATAAAAGTAGGATTCGAGGCATTTTGTTAGGGTTTATAAATTACTAAAATACATTTAAATTATTTGACAACTAAATCCACTACCGTATAACTAGCTGATTTATTTTCAATAGTATAATCTTAGGTTGGTCATCTTAAATAAGGTTAAAAGTTGTACTTTTGCACTCCAAATTTCAAGATAATGAGAACCAAGTCATTAAAAAAGAATACAATAAATGTAGTAACGTTAGGATGTTCCAAAAACGTATATGATAGTGAAGTCCTTATGGGGCAATTACGAGCTAATGGAAAGGAAGTTGTACATGAGGAAGAAGGTAACATTGTTGTGATTAATACCTGTGGTTTTATCAATAATGCTAAAGAAGAAAGCGTAAATACCATCTTGGAATTTATGCAGAAGAAGGAGGAGGGGCTTGTAGATAAAGTGTTTGTGACAGGTTGTCTTAGTGAGCGTTACAAGCCTGATTTGGAGAAAGAAATTCCCAATGTAGACCAATATTTTGGGACTTCAGACTTGCCAAGGTTGTTAAAAGCGCTAGGAGCTGATTACAAGCATGAACTTATAGGGGAGCGTTTGACAACAACGCCGAAAAACTATGCCTATTTAAAAATTGCTGAAGGTTGTGATCGTCCCTGTAGCTTCTGTGCTATACCTCTTATGAGAGGAACTCATAAAAGTACTCCGATTGAAGATTTGGTGATTGAGGCTCAAAAACTTGCGGCAAATGGAGTTAAAGAATTAATACTAATTGCTCAGGACTTGACCTATTATGGCCTGGATTTATATAAAAAGCGTCGCTTAGCAGATTTGTTGCTTGCATTAGTAAAAGTGGAAGGGATTGAGTGGATTCGTTTACATTATGCATTCCCAACCGGATTTCCAATGGATGTGTTGGAGGTAATGAAACAAGAGCCTAAAATATGTAATTATCTCGATATTCCTTTGCAACACATTTCTGATTCCATCCTGAAATCAATGAGGAGAGGAACCACTCAGGAAAAGACAACTAAATTGTTGGAATCCTTTAGAGCTGCTGTACCGGATATGGCAATTCGTACTACCCTAATTGTTGGATATCCAGGAGAGACTGAGGAGGATTTTGAAATTTTGAAGAACTGGGTTTCTGAAATGCGGTTTGAACGCTTAGGATGCTTTACCTACAGCCATGAGGAAAATACCCATGCTTATCAACTTATTGACGATGTGCCAGAGGAGGTGAAACAAGCACGAGCTTCAGAAATAATGGATATCCAATCTCAGATATCATGGGAGCTTAATCAAGAAAAGGTAGGGAAGACCTTCCGTTGTATAATTGATCGAAAAGAAGGAACTTATTTCATAGGTAGAACTGAGTTTGATTCCCCTGATGTGGATAATGAGGTGTTAATTGATGCAACACAGCACTATGTAAAAATTGGAGAATTTGTAAATGTACATATCACGGAAGCTGCTGACTTTGACCTTTATGGAGTGCCTCAATAGGTAGGAATAAAAAATATATTAAATAGAAAGGGTTGCAAACTGCAACCCTTTCTTATATCTCTGAAAAACAGAAATTACTTCACATCTTTTAACGCATTGTCAATACGAGTTACCAAATGTGTCTTATGTGCTTTGGTAGCCGTATCACCAGCTCCGTTAGCGGCAATACTACGTATGCTTTTCAAGTTTTGTAAAGCCATTGATTTAGCTAAATGAGAGTAACGTCCCTTACCTTGACCATTAAGCATATCAATAAGCATATTAGTATATTCCATTTGTAAGTTTTGACGGAAGTTATTTACACTTCCTTGGCTGTCAGCTGCAAAAATGGCTTTGTTTAAATCACTCATGAATTCTGCTAGCTTGTATTTGTTTCCGTACAATTCAGAATCACTAATACGTTGTAACGTATTGTAGTGTAAAAGATGATTTAATGCATTTTTTTGATACATCAATACTCGTGAATGGATTTTAGGATCTTCCGGACCACTAAAGAAATTAAATCCTCTTCGTTGCAACGCTAGGTGATTGTAAAGGTTACTAGGTAAGTTAAAAGCATCTTTACTAAATAGGTAGGTACTTAGGGTATTCATTGCTCTTTTTTGATCTGCATAACTTACCGGAGTGTATGGCTGTGTAGCACCTACTTGTCCTACCATGGCACGATCCACATACACACCACCAATAAAGCGAGTGACAATATTTGCGGCACCTACATATTGACCAATAAGGGTGTTGAAGGACTGAGAGAACTCTTGATATGATTTTCCAGGTTTTTTAGATTTTTCTAATAAATCGGCATACATTCCATTAATAAGTTTCATACGATTGATAGAGTACAATATTTGATCATTACTCATATCTCCTGTATTCACTCTTGGATCTATTGCTTTACCAGGAGAACGCATATCATCGGCATCATTTCCAAAAATATGCTCAGGCTTAGTTGACAGTGCTAATAAATCTTGCATTTGTTTCTCTGAGGCAAAAGGGGTATATCCGAATTGAATAGCCCATATGTCATAAGGTCCTACAGTTACCGTATAGTAGTTTCCTTGTTTTTTACCTGGATTTGCAACATTGATAGCTGTATAATCCATTACAGAGGCTGTTAGTGCTTTACCCTTCATAAAATCTGCATCATCAAGCTGTGCTGGAGAGTATAACTGACTGGCTTTCATGTTGTGGTTTAGACCTAACGTATGTCCTACCTCGTGCATAAGTAATTCAAGCATGGCCTCTTTTTTCATGCCTTCCATTTCATCGTCAGATGCATTCATTGCTTTTAATACTGCTTGCCCGAAAAGCATGTTTTCTTGCATAACTTCTCCAAAAGAGCAGTAGAAAGGTTCATGGGAATGAGTAGTTTCCACCGACTCTTCTTTAGGGTGAGAGTTGAATAACTTATCAAGTTTTACTCGATTGGTGTGGTAAACGTACTCAAGCATAATATCTGCACCTAAGATTTGTCCTGTTCTTGGATTTACAAAACTAGGACCGTATCCACCAAAAGGAGGTTGAGGAGAGGAAGTCCAACGCAAAACATTGTAACGTACATCCCCAGCATCCCAGGTAGCATCATCAGGTTGAACTTTTACTTGCATTGCATTCTTAAATCCTGCTTTTTCAAAAGCAATATTCCACTGTAAAACAGCTTCCGTAATAGTTTCACGGAATTCCATAGGAGTGGAGTTTTCAATCCACCAAACAATAGGTTCTACGGGCTCAGAAATAGCCGAATTTGGATCTTTTTTCTTAAGATGCCAACGATGTACTAAGTCTCTATATGGAGCTGCATCCGCAGTGGTCATATCAGTTACATTCGTAGTGAAATATCCTACTCTAGGATCGTCAAAGCGAGGAGTGTAATCGTTATTAGGTACTTCCATTAGGTTATGGAAAACCTTAATGGTTACATTTCTTCCATCAGTTACCGCCTCAGAACCACCATTTAATACAGAAGGGTTAGAGTACACGTAATCTACCACCATGTCTGTGTTTTTTGGATAATTTCGGATATCGGTAATTTTAGACTTATTCCCGTCTAGGTTACCTAATCTAAAGGCCATAGGTGAAGAACCCGGGAAGGCTGGTGGCTTTACAGGAGAAAAAGTTTCTTTTAAGAATAGTTCATCCGCTTTAATTAGGTAAAGCCCTTTTTCTTTGTCCTCTGCTTCAATTTTTACGCTGCTTATAACGCTCTCAGAAATATTAGCGTCGGCAGATTTTGAAAGTTCACTTTCTGGGTTGAAATAGAAAGAAGTGTTTTGTTCAACAAATTCAATTTTGTTGTAAAATTTAACAATTTTAAAGATTTTTGAACCACGGTAAGAACCTCTGAAGGCTCCAGCGTCCACAACCCCATTTGCTATTTGATTAAAATGGATAAACTCTTTGCCAATTTGATCTTCTGAGATGATCATTTGAATTGTACCTGAAGTGGTGTCTCGGTAAATAGGGAAAAGTCCATCTAATTTTTCGTGACCTTTTACTAGATCACTGATCTTTTTTGTTTTGCTTTCTGCCGGCTTTGGTGCAGTAGCTGTTACAGGAGCATTTTTACTCTTTCGGTCTTTTTTTTGAGCCTCAGCGGGCTGAAAAGAAAGAGCCATTGCTGCAAGTAAGACCAAAGTTTTGGTGTTCACATAATGGATTCGCATAGATTGATGTAATTAAATTAATGTTTAGTTTTTAAGAGTGATATGTCTATTATTTATTTCCTACAAAGAATAATGCATTAGCAAAAAACAACTTGCCATTTTCCCAAAATCCCCTAAAAAGTGGATTATCAACCATATATATGATTTGCCCATTTCCATAGCTTTGGTTTCCAAAAATGAGCGTATTCTTTAGTTGTTTTTTTGCTTCACTACCTGCAAAACCTGCAAAAGGTTCATTGTCTTCAAGATACACGGCATTTCCACTTTTAAGTAGTTGATACCCTTCACTTCCTAATTTTAGAGTAAAATAGCTATCGTCATAACCAAAGGCCAAAGGGTTACTATTGTCTACTTTTGCCTTAAAGATGGCGCCTGTAATCATATTTTTAATATACTCCCGTTCGCTGTTTTGAAAAGGAGTTTTTTTAGCAGTATCGTCCTCTGATATATCTGTTGATTCAACTTTACGAATGGCATAATCGTTTCCTGTAAAATATGAAATAGCATTTCCAATAACAATGAGTTTACCTCCTTCTTGAATCCAATTATTCAGTTTTTTCAGGCTGTCTCCCACAAAATAGTTACCATATAGTTCTGGGACTACTAATACATCGTAGTTGCTTAAATCAACTTTATTTATGGTTTGCTCATTTAAGACGGTAACAGGATAATTTAGTTGTTGTTCAAAGAAATGCCAAGTCTCACCCATGCTTAAAGAAGAAGTGGTTCCTTCCGCTAGAAGAGCAACCGTTATTTTTGGAACCATTTTTACTGATTCAGATCCAAAATCTTTTCCAACATCAACCATTCCAGTAGTAACGGCAGTTAATTCTTTGTTGTGTGAATTGGCAATTTGAATAAGTGTTTGATCAAAATTATTAAAATTTCGATTGTCTCCTCTCGTAACTATTAAACTTCCCTGGGTGAAGGTCTTTTGGTTTATTTGGAATGGCTTTTCAGTATAACGAACTCGAATATTATTTTGGAGTAATTCAGCTAAAAAACGAGCGTCTTGCAAACTATTCCAATCTCCTAAATAGGCATAAGAATCTTCAGATTTTATAGTAGAGATTGAAAGGGGTGCCCTTTGTAGTGAGGGGACTTCAGTCTGAGAGGCAATTGCTTCTAAGCCATATGCATAGGGTAGCGACCAGGCAGTTATATCGTATGTAAGTGAGTCACTTAGTTTGGTCTTCTGTTCAAAAAGTACCTTTATTATAGTTCCTTTAACTTGATTGGTGTTGATGACTAAATCTTGGTCAGTAGTTTGCATATTCCTTACTGATAGGCTGTTGTAGTCCATTCCTTTAACCGATGTTCCAGTCGCAAATCCATATTGAATTTGATGTGCATCCAGTAGTTTTTGTAAAGCCGCAAGTTTATCAGGATTTCCTCTTAAGACATAGCTTTTATGCTCGAATTTTCTCTGTGTATAAAAGTTTTTATATTCTTTGATTAGATTTTGAGTATTTAAAGAGGCTACTTCTACAGTAGAAAGTCCAGTGGTATGATGATGAGAAATTCGATCTTTAAGGGTAAGAGTGTCTCCATACCTTGTTATAATACCTAAACCTGCACGTCCGCTTCCTCCTTGTTCGTAGGTCATTCCTATGGCTCCATTATAGGTAGGATAAGTGTCACCATAGCTTGGATAGAGTAAATCAAATATTTCTTTGGTGAAATAGAACCATCCGTTGGCATCAAAATAACGAGCATGGTTTTTTCCAATAGTTGTTTGAAATTCTCTCTGGAATGGCGTAATGACCTCATGCAAAGGTTCAGCAGCTGGGGCAAAATAGTAAGGAGCATCTACTCCCTGTTCATGGAAGTCTACATGAATATGTGGTAGCCACTGATTAAATAGGTTGAGACGTTGTTTACTTTCTATTTGAGTTACCCATGCCCAATCTCTGTTTAAATCAAAAAGATAGTGATTTGCTCGACCTCCTGGCCAAGGTTCCTGGTGTTCTAAACTATTGGGATCAACATTAAAGGGGCTGTTTGCCTTCTGGTTATACCAGTTCACATAACGATCACGACCATCTGGATTCATACAAGGATCAATGATAACCACCGTATTCTCTAGCCAATTTTGTTTTTCTGTAAGCAATTCATATAGTGTTTGCATGGAAGCTTCGGTGCTCACAGATTCATTACCGTGAACATTGTAGCTTAACCATACTATAGCTTTATCACTTGAATTGGTTTTTCCTTCTCTGTTAAGTCTATGAGCTCTTTGGATCTCATCCAACTGGTCCATATTGGATTCAGAAGAAATATAAACTGCTATTAGAGGTCTTTGTTCGTATGTTTTACCATAGTGTACTAACTTTACCTGCTTAGGGAGCATAGAGGCAATATATTGGTAATAATCCATTACCTGGTGGTGTCTTGAAAATCGTGTCCCTAATTCGTAACCCAAGAATTCAGAAGGTGATTGGATGGTTTGCGCAAACATGGAAGTTACTGCTAAATAGCAAAAAAGCAGGATTCCTAGGTGTTTGTTTTTCATGTTGGTTAAGGTTGTTGTGGTCAAATCTACACTAAATATACACTAAGTTGCAGTATCTTAACGTATTTTTAGTAATAGAATAATGAAAGAAGTTTAAATTTACCCTTTTATTTTTATATGCCAACGGACTGTATAACCTTCAGAGAAACAGGATATTTTTCAAAACTAATCTGTGATTACATTGACCAAGATCCAATGTTGGAGCCCTTCTATAATCGGTTTCCATCCTTGGGTAACTTGAAAGCTCAAATGGTAGAAAAGCAATCTACCTATGCCAAAGAAACACGTGCTATATTGACTGATTCGTTACATAATCAGTATAAAAATGTTGCTATTTCTGAAGCTACCCAAACCAATTTATCGGCCTTGTCGAAATCCAATACCTTTACTATTACTACTGGACATCAACTAAATATTTTTACGGGCCCGCTTTATTTTTTATATAAAATTGTATCCACCATAAACCTGGCAAAAGAGCTCAAACAAGTCAATCCAGAAAATCATTATGTGCCGGTATATTGGATGGCTACAGAGGATCATGATTTTGAGGAGATTAATTACTTCACCCTGAATGGTAAAAAAATCCGCTGGAATGCGCCAGCTGCAGGTCCTGTAGGAATGTTAGCTACAGAGGGGTTGGATGAGGTGTTCCATTTGTTCTCCCAAGAATTAGGGCTTGGAAAAGATGCGGACTATTTGAAAGCATTATTCAGTAATGCCTATCTTTCTCATACGACACTTACAGAGGCTACACGATATCTTGTAAATGAGCTTTTTGGAGCCTATGGATTGGTTATTGTTGATGGCAATGATTCGGCACTTAAACGTTTGTTTATTCCTTACATGAAAACCGATATTTTCCAGCAGGAAGCTTATCATAAAGTAACGGAGAGTTGTGCCCAGCTATCTGCGGTAGATGCTACCTATCCTATCCAAGTAAATCCCCGGGAAATCAATTTGTTTTATCTAAAAAAAGGATCAAGAGAACGCTTAGTTAGGGAAGGGGATTATTTTAAAGTGCTTAACACCAGTGTACGTTTTTCGGAAGAAATGTTACATGAAGAACTTGAGCAGTATCCGGAACGTTTTTCGCCCAATGTAATTTTAAGACCTTTATATCAAGAAGTAGTACTGCCTAACTTATGTTATATAGGAGGAGGTGGTGAAATAGCCTATTGGTTAGAACTTAAATCATTTTTTGAGGCCTCACAGGTTCCTTTTCCAATACTGTTATTGCGCAATTCTGCATTGCTTATACCTCAAAAAGTAAAAGAAAAATTAAATCGTATGGAAATAACTAATAAGCAGTTGTTTCTTAAAAGAGATGCTTTTATTAATCGTAAGGTTCGTGAAATAAGTAATATTGATATTGATTTTTCTCCTCAACGTAAAGCACTTCAAGAACAATTTGAATATTTGTATTCATTGGCCGAACAGACTGATTTATCTTTTATGAGCGCTGTTAAAGCACAGGAGGTAAAGCAACTTAAAGGGCTGAATGCTCTTGAAAAGCGTCTATTAAAAGCACAAAAGCGAAAATTAGCAGATCAAGTTACCCGTATGACTGATTTACAAAATCAATTATTTCCAGGTAAAGCCTTGCAAGAACGTACAGATAATTTTTCTCAGCATTATTTGCAATTTGGACCAGAACTAATTCCCGCCTTGCTAACCCATCTAAAACCTTTGGAGTTTGGGTTTGCAGTTTTAGTGTTGTAATTAGTAAACTAGACTAAATACTGCTAAAACCGCTTTATGGTCAGTTGGCCATATGGAGGCAGGAGGCAAAATTGGATCGTTCCCTTTTTCCTGAATTCTTTTTCCATATGCTACACTCCCCTTCGGACCAACAATGGCAGCCTTCTCTAGTTGTAATCCTTTTGTAGGGCTATAAAAAATATAATCAATTCGGTCTCTATCGTCAGCCTCAGGAGACCATGCTAGTTTGCTGATTGGAACATGAGGACAATCCGCAGGATACGTAAACCCTGGATGGGTTAGGGGATTTGGAAACATTTCTCTATACGCATCTTGGTATCCTTCTTCCTCTAATAAGGTGGTAACAGTCCAAGGGATAACGAGTCCTTGGTGATCATATAGATCTTTTGTAGCCATAGTCCAATCAAGGTGGGATGGTTCGTTAAAGTCTCCACCTAGAATGACAATACGCCCTTGATCCCTTTCTTTGGCTGCATCTTTTAAAAATAATTTAATGGCATCGTCCCGCATGGAAGCTGTATTGTCCGCTAAAATGGTTGGGATATCAGTAATAGGTGATATAAGCTTTTTCCAGGTAGAACCATCATAACCTCTGGGTAGATAAAGAGCACAATTGCGGTAGTCCAAATGGGCGGTATAAAAAGCAACCTTATTTCCTTTAAAATCAATGATGGCTTTGTATACGCTTCCTTTATCATCCTTTTCAGGGAATATGACTTCATGAGAACTTATGGGGTAACGTGAAAGTATACCAGAATCATAGCTGAAAAAGGAATAAAATGTATGACCTTTTTCTTTGAGTGAGGCTACAATCCGATCACAAAATAGTGAGTTATTGTAATTACGAACTTCGCTAAGAGCAATAAAATCGGCGTCTAATCGTATAATTTCATTTACGATGGCCTCATAACCATTTTCTACAACAGTGCCCTCCTGCCAAATGTTAAACTGTAGTACAGTAAAGTGGTCCTTTGTCTGAGCTGAAGTGGGAGAGGTCAATAATAGAAAAGAAACCAAAGTGCAAAGAGTATTAAATGCGGTAAAAACCTTTTTCATTTTTTGAGGTGTTGTGTTGTTGGTGTTACAAATTGATGTAAACATAAGGCCTGATTGCTTGACAGGTTGTAAATTTGGCTAAAATTACGATTTATGCACAATATAGATATAGATTTAGTAGAAATGACATTGGATGTCATGAAATATGCCATTGGGCGTATTACCAATACAAATCCGGAGCTTGGCATTCCTAAAAAGGAAGAAGAGCTTAAAAAATTAGTAGGAGAGACTATTACTCCAGAAGGTATTGGTGGTGAACAAGCCTTTAAGCTATGGAGGGAAGTTCTGGTAAAAGCAACGGTTCCCATAGATCATCCACGGCACTTAGCATTTGTGCCTGCTTCACCTACAAGGGCTGCTGTGATGTTTGATCTAGTGACCTCGGCTTCTAGTATCCATGGAGCTTATTGGATGGAAGGTGCGGGAGGTATTTTTGCTGAAAATCAAGCTATGGAATGGTTGGTGTCACTAACAGGAATGCCTCAAGGAGCTTTTGGAGTGTTTACCAGTGGAGGAACGGCAGCTAACTTATCTGCAATGGTTACCGCACGTGAATATTGGAGGAGTTTAGATTCAACTAATGCACAAAGAAAGGGTCTTATGATAACCTCTATTGGAGCACATTCCTCTATTAAAGCTATGGCTAGAGTAATAGACACCGATATCTTATTAATAGATACTGAAGATATACTAAGTGGTGATAGGTTAGCTGAAGTCATAAATGAACTGCCAAATGAAGAAAGAGAAAGGTTGTTTGCAGTTGTGGCTACAGGAGGAACCACCAATGCAGGAATTATAGATGATTTAAATGGAATTGCCAAGGTTTGCGGAAAGGAACATATTTGGTTTCATGTGGATGCAGCTTATGGCGGAGGGGCATTAGCTGCAGATTCAGTTCGCCATTTATTTAATGGAATTGAGCATGCGGATAGTGTTACAATAGATCCGCATAAATGGTTATTTTCACCCTATGATTGTGGTGCAGTAATTTATCGTAATCCTGAACTGGCTAAAAAAGCGCATTCCCAAGAAGGTTCTTATTTGGATATTTTTAAAGATGAAGGAGCTCATGGTTTTAACCCTTCAGATTATCAAATTCAGCTTACTCGTCGTGTCCGAGGACTTCCTTTGTGGTTTTCATTAGCCATGCATGGTACAGATAGGTACAAACAAGCCATAGAGCGAGGGATAGAGCTTGCCCAAATTGCTGGAAAAATGATAGAGAGTCATCCTGAATTGGAGTTGGTGCGCGATCCAAGTTTAAGTTGTGTTCTTTTTAGAAGAAAGGGGTGGACTCCGGAGGATTATACCCATTGGACCTATACCAATCATCAAGAAGGTTTCGCGTTGGTGACACCTACTAAGTGGAAACAGGGAGCCACCTATGAAACGGTATCACGTTTCTGTTTTATCAATCCGGATACCACCGAAGCGGACATCGAAGCCATATTGAAAACGATGTTATAGATACAAAATCATATTTTTAGATTACCAATAAAAAAAGTGCGACGCAATGCCGCACTTTTTTATTGATACTAACGCTAAATGGGTTATTCTGATTTTTTATTTCCCTTTTTTATCAATGCTAATAAGGCAGATGATGGGATGGTAGCTTTTAGTACCATTTGAGTCTTTGATTCATCCTCTGAATGTTGAAGTGTTTTTGTGTAAGATACCGTTCCGATTACGTTGCCGTACTGATCAATAATTGCTGCTCCGCTAGATCCTGCAGCATAGTCAGCTGAAATAGCCATAATGTTTCGGTATTGATTTGCATTAATTTCACTGAATTTGTCCGTTACCATTCCAGAGGAAAAAGCATAGAAAAATCCCTTTGGATGGCTAACAATGTATGTTTTGTCTCCAATTTCAGCATCCTTGGAGGCAATTCGTAATGAAGGTAATATTGTCCCGGCTGGATCGATTTTTAGAATGGCCAAATCATTCGATTTATCGGCAGTCAATACTTCTTTTACTGGAAATAGGGTACCATCCTTAAGCATTACTACTAGTGCATCTCTTGAAGTTGTGTTATATTTTGTAACATATCCGTTTACAACATGGTAATTGGTTACTATAATGCCTTCTGAATCGATAATATAGCCAGAGGCTGGATAGGTATGTATACGATCACACAACACTCCCTTTTCATTCTTTTCTCCACATTTTCCTGCTGAAGAGACAATTACTGTGGCTGCTGAAACCTGCTCATATATCTTTGATGGGTTCAGCTTTTTTTTACGCATTGGTTGTAGGTTTATAGCTATCGGGTCGTAACCATTGGGTTTAAAAGTTGGGTCTATCGAATCTGCAGAAATAGTATTTCCTTCTTCAATTAGTTTACCTGCCTTGACAGCTAATTTTGTTTTGTATTGACGAATATTATTCTTGAAAAGTTGTTCTTGACCGCGGGTAGTGATCGAAAATAGTAGAAATACAAAGGATAGTTTTAATAAGTGTTTCATAATAGTAAGTAAAAATTCACCCAGCAATGGATTTGTTTATTGTGATGTATTTAATTTCGCCTGCGAAGTTACGTTATTCAAGAAGATTGATTTTACACGAAAAAGTTAATTGAATGGTAAATGAATTCATTTTGTAAGAAAATGAGTTATGTCGCGGAAGTTTTGTTCTAAAAACTTTAAAATCTTAGCGATCTTAATGCAGTTTATGCTAGTATAGAAAACTAAATAACTTTTGCAAACGCAATTTTTAAGGGGTATGTTAACCCTGTGTATTTCTTAGTAGCGAATTAAGGTAAGGGATTAAGGTAGAACCGGTTTGGGTTTTTATAAAGAATCTGGTTTTTACTTATGACTGCAGACGTAGGAGTTGAAACATTGAAAATACGATGATTTTGGTGGTTGTTATGATTACATGGGAATAGTTTTTCATATTTTTTGTTTTGTATGGATTCTTTTTTAGGAACCTTCAACTTTAGCTTGCCCTCCTTTTTATTAATATGTACTTTTGCACAAATCACACAACATATGAGTCAGGAAATAAGTAAACGTTACGCCCAGCGTGGTGTTTCCGCTGCAAAAGAGGATGTGCATAATGCCATTAAGAATGTAGATAAAGGCCTTTTTCCAAAGGCGTTTTGTAAAATTGTTCCCGATTATCTTACGGGTGATGATGATTATTGTCTAATTATGCATGCAGATGGTGCAGGGACAAAATCTTCTCTGGCCTATATGTATTGGAAGGAGACAGGTGATCTTTCCGTTTGGAAAGGGATAGCTCAAGACGCCCTTATAATGAATGTTGATGATCTTTTGTGTGTTGGAGCCGTAGATAATATATTATTGTCATCTACCATAGGTCGAAACAAAAATTTGATTCCTGGAGAGGTTATTTCAGCTATTATTAATGGGACTGAGGAGCTTATTTCAGAATTAAAGCAGTATGGGGTGACTATTCATTCCACTGGAGGAGAGACGGCTGATGTTGGAGATTTAGTGCGAACTATTATTGTTGACTCAACAGTGACAGCTCGCATAAAAAGAAGTGATGTTGTTGACAATTCGCGTATTCGCCCAGGTGATGTTATTGTTGGCCTAGCTTCTTATGGTCAGGCTACTTATGAAACCCAATATAATGGAGGTATGGGGAGTAACGGTCTTACCTCGGCAAGACACGATGTATTTGCTAATTATTTAGCTTCGAAATATCCTGAAAGTTTTGATGCAGCGGTACCAGAGTCCTTGGTGTACTCTGGGGGTGTCCAACTTACTGACGCGGTTGCTGATTCACCCTTGGATGCAGGTAAATTAGTACTTTCGCCAACACGTACCTATGCGCCAATTATAAAGGAGATTTTGACTAAATTTTCTTCTGAGGATATTCATGGAATGGTACATTGCAGTGGAGGAGCTCAGACTAAAGTATTGCATTTTGTGGATAATGTCCATGTAATAAAAGATTCCTTATTTGAAGTTCCGCCTTTATTTCGATTGATTCAGGAACAATCTGGCACAGATTGGAAAGAAATGTACCAAGTTTTTAATTGTGGTCATCGCATGGAACTGTATGTTTCTCCTGAAATAGCAGATGCTATTATCGCAATCTCTAAAACATTTAATGTCGATGCACAGATTGTTGGTAGAGTAGAAGCAGCTGATACAAAAAAGCTAACCATTAAAAGTAACTACGGAACTTTTGAGTATTAATTTCTAAGATTTATTTATAGAATCATTCGATTCGATCCTACTAAAAACGGCTGTTATTCAGTCTTTTTTAGTAGGATTATAGGTCGTTGTTGGCTATTCATTTTTGATTACTTTGTTTATTTTATTTTGATTAAAGTTTTTATTATTTGTAAACAATTTTATGTTTATAAAAATTTAAATATCTGAAAATCAGTAAAAAAAGTAAATTTCCTTGTAAACTTTATGATTTATATCATGTGGTTTTGTTGTAAATCTTTGGTATATTTACACCTATTCTTTGACTGTCTAACCTATCTACATAAAACATCATGCATTTAAAAGAAAGTACTGCTGTCCCACAAGTATTTACGCAAGAAGAAGCTTTCGAAGCTTCGGTAACCTATTTTGGTGGAGACGACCTTGCAGCTCGGGTTTGGGTGAATAAATATGCCCTTAAAGATTCTCAGGGACGTATATATGAACGTACCCCAGACGATATGCATCGCCGTATCGCTAAAGAAATTGCACGAATAGAGTTACGTTATCCTAACCCTATGAGTGAGGAGGAGGTGTATGATCTTATCAAAAATTTCAAATATATCGTGCCACAAGGTAGCCCTATGGCAGGTATAGGTAATCCATATCAGATTGCTTCATTATCCAATTGTTTTGTTATTGGGAATGAAGGTATGTCTGATTCCTATGGAGGAATTATGAAAATAGATCAGGAGCAGGTTCAATTAATGAAGCGTCGTGGAGGAGTTGGTCATGATTTGTCCCATATTCGTCCTAAGGGTTCAGCTGTTAAGAATTCAGCTCTTACATCGACAGGATTAGTGCCTTTCATGGAGCGCTATTCAAATTCAACACGAGAAGTTGCGCAAGATGGACGTCGCGGTGCTCTGATGCTCTCTGTATCAATAAATCATCCTGATGCTGAGGATTTTATTGATGCCAAAATGGAGCAAGGTAAGGTTACAGGCGCTAACGTTTCAGTTCGTATCGATGATGCATTTATGAATGCAGTAAAATCGCATGCACCTTATTTACAAAAATTTCCAATACAAAGTGAAACGCCAAAAGTTAGCAAGGAAGTGGATGCTCAGCAGTTATGGCAAAAAATTGTTCATAATGCATGGAGATCAGCTGAGCCTGGTATTTTGTTTTGGGATACAATTATTAGAGAGTCGGTTCCGGACTGTTATTCCGATTTAGGGTTTAAAACTATTTCGACAAATCCTTGTGGAGAAATTCCATTATGTCCTTATGATTCGTGTCGTTTATTAGCAATTAACTTGTTCTCCTATGTGGAACAACCCTTTACTTCAAAAGCTGTTTTTAATTTTGAATTATTTAAAAAACATATAGCTGCCGCACAGCGTATAATGGATGATATTATTGATTTAGAATTAGAGAAGATTGAGGCTATCCTTGCTAAAATTGATGCTGATCCTGAAGCGGATGATATCAAACTTGTAGAACGTAATCTATGGGTGAATATTCGTAAAAAGGCATTGGAAGGTAGACGTACCGGAATAGGAATTACTGCTGAAGGTGATATGTTGGCTGCCCTTGGTATTAAGTACGGTAGTGATAAAGGTGTTGCTTTTTCAGTGGAGATTCATAAAACCATTGCCGTAGAGGCATATAGGGCCTCAGTATATGCGGCAAAGGAACGTGGAGCATTTTTAATATATGATGCAAAACGTGAAGAAAACAATCCATTTGTTTTACGTCTGAAAGAAGCGGATGAAAAGCTGTATTATGATATGCTAGAATATGGTCGTAGAAATATCGCCTTGCTTACTATTGCGCCTACAGGTACCACTAGTCTTATGACACAAACTACCTCTGGGATTGAGCCCGTGTTTTTACCGGTGTATAAGCGTAGACGTAAGGTGAATCCTAATGATAAAGAAGTACGAGTAGACTTTGTAGATGAGGTTGGTGATTCCTGGGAAGAATATGTAGTATTTCATCATCGTTTCAAGCAATGGATGGAAGTAAATGGATATGATGTTTCAAAAAATTATTCTCAAAAGGAATTAGATACTATCGTTAAAAAATCACCTTATTACAAGGCTACCTCTAATGATGTGGATTGGTTAAATAAGGTGCGTATGCAAGGGGCTGTTCAGAAATGGGTTGATCATTCGATTAGTGTGACCATTAATTTGCCAAATGATGTTTCAGAAGAGCTGGTAGGGAAACTGTATATGGAAGCTTGGGAGGCTGGCTGTAAAGGAGTTACTGTTTATCGTGATGGATCTCGCTCTGGGGTTTTAATTTCTAGTGAAGAGAAAAAGGATGATACTCAGGATACCTTGACCGTTTTCCCAACAAAGCGACCACAAGTGTTAGAAGCTGATGTGGTTCGTTTTCAAAATAATAAAGAGAAGTGGATTGCTTTTATTGGCTTAATTGAAGGAAAGCCTTATGAAATATTTACTGGTTTATCAGATGATGAGGATGGAATTCTTATTCCAAGATGGGTAAATGAAGGAGTGATTATTAAGAATAGAAATGAGGATGGTACCTCACGATATGATTTTCAATATAAAAATCAACGTGGTTATAAAACGACTATAGAGGGGCTTTCACATAAGTTTAATCCTGAATATTGGAATTATGCGAAACTGATCTCAAGTACACTTCGTCATGGCATGCCGATTGAGAAAGTAGTAGATTTGATTAATAGTCTACAACTTGATAGCGAATTTATCAATAATTGGAAAAATGGTGTTGCTCGAGCTTTGAAACGATATGTTGCAGATGGGGTTGAGGCTCAAGGACAAAAGTGTAGTAATTGTAATTCCACCAACCTAATATATCAAGAAGGCTGTTTGACTTGTAAAGACTGCGGCTCTTCTAAGTGTGGATAGTTTAATTTGTGTTAATAAAAAGCCCTCTTAAATGAGGGCTTTTTTTATCTTTGTTTAGGTTTCCTAAAACCAGGCCTTTTAGCTTGAAAGTTGATCGGTTTTGGAAGGCTGGCTTGTTCAGTTTTATCTGATGAAGAAATCAATTGGGTTAATTCTTCCATTTCTTTAGAGGTTAATTCGCGATACCGACCCATCGGTATGTCTAGATGTATGTTAATTATACGAATACGCTTAAGTGCTGTAACCTCATAGCCAACGTATTGGCACATTCGTCTGATTTGTCTGTTAAGTCCTTGAGTAAGGACTATTCTAAATACAAATTTACTTAGTTGTTCAACTTCGCATTTGCGAGTTACAGTGCCTAGGATAGGAATTCCGCTCGCCATTCGTTTAAGGAATCGATCGGTAATTGGTTTATCAACTGTAACTATGTATTCTTTTTCGTGATTATTTCGAGCTCTGAGGATTTTGTTTACAATGTCACCGTCATTTGTCATAAAGATTAGTCCTTCACTGGCCTTATCTAATCGACCTATAGGAAAAATACGTAACGGGTAATTGATGTAGTCAACAATGTTGTTTTTTACGCTTTGATTCGTTGTACATTCAATTCCTGCAGGTTTATGGAATGCAAGATATATGGGTTTTTCCGTTTTTCCACTTACAAGCTTTCCGTCTAGACGAATTTCATCCCGCAGGCTAACTTTGGTTCCCATTTCTGCGACTTTGCCATTTATGCTAATTCGTTTTTGTTCAATGAGTTTGTCGGCTTCTCTTCGAGAACATATTCCTGTTTCAGCAAGAAATTTATTAAGACGTTTTAGGTTTTCTTCCATAAGTGCTTATAGATTATTACAAATGGTACAATTAGGCGGCTTGATGCTGCAAAATTAATCTAAAATTATGGGCATCATCGCTATGGTCTTTATAATCTGTAAAAATATCGTATTTTTGCAGCCTGAAATTGATAAACATTTATGTTAACAAGATTAAATATAGTTAAGCAACGTTTTGATGAGGTGTCGGATCTTATCATTAATCCGGATGTCATAGCCGATCAAAAGCGGTATGTGCAGCTTAATAAGGAGTATAAGGATCTGAAGGCTATTGTTGAAAAACGTGACGAGTATGTTATGTTGCAAAGTAATATTGATGAGGCTAATGAATTGTTGGCTGATGGTAGTGATACAGAAATGGTAGAAATGGCTAAGCTTCAGTTGGAGGAGGCCAAAGAACGTTTGCCTGAGCTTGAAGAAGAAATTAAATACATGCTTATCCCTAAAGATCCGGAAGATGCTAAAAACGTTATGGTAGAAATACGTGCAGGTACAGGAGGGGATGAGGCAAGTATTTTTGCTGGCGATTTATTCCGTATGTATACCAAGTATTGTGAGAATAAGGGATGGCGTACTTCGGTAGTTGATTTAAATGAAGGAACATCAGGAGGATTTAAAGAAATTATATTTGAGGTGACCGGTGAGGATGTGTATGGTACCCTAAAATATGAAGCAGGAGTGCACCGTGTACAACGTGTACCACAGACTGAAACTCAAGGACGTGTACATACGTCAGCGGCTACGGTAATGGTATTGCCTGAGGCAGAGGAATTTGATGTGCATATTGATATGAATGATGTACGTATTGATTTATTTTGTTCATCTGGGCCAGGAGGTCAGTCAGTAAACACGACAAAATCTGCTGTACGTATGACGCATATTCCTACCGGATTGGTAGCGCAGTGTCAAGATGAAAAATCTCAACATAAGAATAAGGATAAGGCTTTGTCTGTATTACGTTCAAGGTTGTATGAAATGGAACTTGCCAAAAAACAGGAAGAAGATGCGAAAAAACGTAATTCCCAGGTGAGTAGTGGTGACCGTTCCGCAAAAATTCGCACCTATAATTATCCTCAAGGACGTGTGACTGATCACCGTATTGGGTTAACTATTTATGATTTAGATGGTGTGATGAATGGGAATATTCAGAAAATCATTGATGAGTTACAGTTAGTAGCAAATACAGAAAAGTTAAAAGAATCAGAAGTGTTTTAAAAAAAGATGAGCCACGGATATCGTGGCTTTTTTTATTTTTGAAAATGAATTTATCGTAAGTATGACAACACAACAATTAGTAGCTGAAATACAGCGTAAAAAGAGTTTTTTATGTATTGGATTAGATGTGGATTTAGATAAAATCCCTCCACATTTATTAGACACTGAAGATCCTATTTTTGAGTTTAATAAAGCTATAATTGATGCCACTCATGATCTGGCAGTGGCCTATAAGCCTAATAGTGCCTTTTATGAGGCGTATGGCGTTAAGGGTTGGATTGCTTTAGAGAAGACTATAGATTATCTTAATAAGAATTATCCAGAACAGTTTACCATAGCGGATGCTAAAAGGGGAGATATTGGGAACACATCTACAAGATATGCCAAGGCATTTTTGGAGGATATGAATTTTGACAGTATTACGGTTGCACCGTATATGGGGAAAGATTCAGTGGAGCCCTTTTTGGCTTTTCAAGGAAAGCACACTATCGTTTTGGCACTAACTTCAAATGAAGGTGCTTTTGATTTTCAGACAAAAGAGGTAGAAGGAAAGGAGTTGTATAAGCAGGTATTAGAAACCTCTAAAAATTGGAAAAATAGTGAGAATCTTATGTACGTGGTAGGTGCTACCAAAGCTGATTTTTTTGCAGAAGTACGTTCGATAGTTCCGGATAGTTTTCTATTAGTACCGGGGGTAGGTGCCCAAGGTGGAAGTCTAGCGGATGTTTGTCGCTATGGTATGAATGACCAGGTAGGTTTATTGGTTAACTCGGCTAGAGGTATTATCTATGCGTCCCGCAAGGAAGATTTTGCAGAGCAAGCTAGGGCTGAAGCTCTTAAGCTTCAACAGGAAATGGCTTCTTACCTTGGTTAGAACATAGTTTTAGCAACCATACGTAAACCTGTAATTGAAGCTATTAAGGCGTAAATAAACAAAAGTCTGACCACATCAATTGGATTGACAAACAATACCGATCCGACCATTAGGGATCCTAATGCGCCAAAACCAGCCCATGTTGCAAAACCAGCGGCAAAAGATATGTCTTTGACAGCTTTGTTTAATAAATAAATACTAATAGCAAGGGTAGAAAGGAATCCAATTACCCATAGCATAGTAGACATACCTGTGGCCAATTTGGCCATACACAGACAAGCGGCGAACCCGACTTCAAAGAGTCCGGCTACCAATAGTAGGTTTCTGTTCATATTATAGTGGGGCTTTAATATAAAACTTGTTAAAATTAAGTGAAAAATTATTAATACACAAGATTTCATATGAAAATTGTTTCGTTAGTTCCTTCACAGACAGAGCTTTTGTGTGATTTGGGTCTGCAGGATTCTTTAGTTGGTATCACAAAATTTTGTGTTCATCCTACTAACCTACGTACACAAAAGGTGATTGTAGGAGGGACAAAACAAGTAAATTTTGAAAAAATTCAAGCTCTAAAGCCTGATGTAATTTTATGTAATAAAGAGGAGAATACGCTGGAAATGGTAAATGTTCTCAGGGATATTGCTCCAGTACATGTTGCTGATGTTACTACGTTAGAAGATGTTTATGACTTAATACATGAATATGGGGAGATGTTTTCTTGTGTAAAGGAAGCTCAACAGATGGTAGGAAAGTTGCAAGGGTTGTGTCAAGATTGGCAAATCAAGGTGGCAGAATTTCCATCTTTAAGGGTTGTTTACTTTATATGGAAAGATCCTTGGATGGTGGCTGGAGGAAATACATTTATTAATACGTTGCTTAGAGCCAATGGATTTGTGAATGTTTTTCAAAACATTGAAAGGTATCCTGAGATAAGTGTGTCAGTACTTCAGGAAACGGATTTTGATATATTGTTTCTTTCTTCTGAACCCTACCCTTTTAAAGAACAACATTTTGAAGAATTGAAAATGTATGTGCCCAACGCTAAGATCCTATTAGTTGATGGAGAGTTTTTTTCGTGGCATGGCTCTAGAATGTTGAAGGCCTTTCCATATTTTGAAAAATTAAGACAACAGTTATAAAAAGTAACAGTGTGCCTAAAAGCCAAAAACCAGCCTTTCTTTAAAGCCGGTTTTTGATTGCTAATTCAAATAATCATTAAATGATGTTTGGACAGGGCAAAATTGGTTCTTTTATTTTTTATCTATGTTAAGCTAAAATTAGGGTAGTATTAAATGTTGTAATTTGTTTTACTATCATAACTCGTTAATTGTTAGTTTATTGTATTGATATTAAAAAATAATTGAAATAAAAAAACTCCTCTCAAGCAAGGCTGTAAGAGGAGTTAACGAAAATTTGAATTAGCAGCATTTTTCTAGTTGTCTTGAAGGGCAAAGACACGACGCAGTACATCGGTTGTACGTGCATTTATATTGTTACGAATTTCTTTCTCTTCTACTGAAATCATAGTGTAAACCCCTTCAAGGGCCTCCTGAGTTACATAGTCCGTTAAGTCAGGGTTTACATCTTTAGTTAGCGGGATATTGTTGTATCTTGTTATAATGTCAGTCCAAACCTTGGTGGCACCCACTTTTTGTAGTGAATTATTGATCACTGGAGAAAAACGTTGGTATAAGGCTTGATTAGTTTTGTTTTGCAAAAATTGAGTGGCGGCCTTATCATCTCCTAATAAGATGTTCTTAGCGTCATCAAAAGTAATACTTTTGACAGCATCTATAAATATGGGAGTAGCCTCTTTAACCGCATCTTCAGCAGCTCTATTTAATACTTTAAGCCCTTCATCTGCTAAACTTCCAAGTCCGATGTCTCGTAAAGTTTTGTCTACTTTAGTTAACTCTTCCGGTAGCATTATTTTTACAAGTTCATTTCTGAAAAAACCGTCTGTGGCTGTAAGTTTGCTAACCTGTTTGTCTATTCCTAACTGTAAGGCTTGTTGAAGTCCATTTGCGATCTCCATATTGCTTATGGTAGCACCTGGTAGTTGATTCACTACTTGTTGTAATTCAGAACAAGCAGAAAAGATAAAAAGAGAGCAGAATGCAATAAGTGTTTTCTTCACTATGTGTTAATTTTTTATAAAAATACAGATTTATATCAAATTACCAATTTTTTTGTGATTTGAATTAATGTAGGTTGTTTTTCACAATTAACATAGGCAAAAGTGAAAAATTTCCCCGCAGTTTTTTGTACTTTACTGTAGACTTGGTAAGTTTACCAATTGTAAGTATTAAGCCCTATTGAATAGCATGATTCCAGAACTTTTAATGCATTATTTAAAATACTATTTAGTGCCTTTGTTGGCAATGTTATTGCTGTCATTAGTGGTTGTTTTGGTATACAACCGTATACGGTATGTCCTTTTTCTACAAAGAAAGCGAATTTGTTTACCTATAATAGCTACTTTTTTAACAGACCTTACCTTTTCTGATCTTGAGAAAAATGAACTGGAGGCAGCAGTTTTAGATTTTAAAAAAAAACATCCTTATCATAAAGAATGGTTTAAAAGGCTTGTCTTATCTTCTATAATTGATTTAAGTCAAAACTTGAAGGGCGATTTAGTCTATAATGTGAGGGATATTTATGTGGCTTTTGATCTCCATAAAAATAGTTTGAAATTGATAAAAAGTGCTGACTGGTATCAAAATTGTAAAGGTATATTTCATTTTCAGACACTTCATTTTAAACATGGTCAGAAGTATATTAAACCGTATATATCTGCCAAAAACGAAGTGTTGCGTTCAAATGCTTTTATTGCCCACTTATATTTAACTTCTGAACCATTGGATTTTCTTGTCGATTATAAGTATGAGATTTCTAGTGTCAATGAGTATAAAGCGGTGGATGTGTTTTATATGAAACATGCTCCAATTCCTAAGAATATTGACCGTTGGTTGGATGCTGCTAATGATTCCATAGTTATATTAGGCATTAAGGTCATGGTGTTTTATAATTACATTGGGGCGGCTGAGAAAATGATTACTTTACTGAAGCATCCGAATAATAGGGTGCTTGTAGAGGCTATTATAGCTATCCGTGAATTGTACCTACTAGATGCAGAGGAACAATTACAATTGGTGTTTAGAGATAATAATACTATTGTACAAACAGAAATATTGAAGTCCTTGGCCGTGATAGGAACAGAAAAAACAGTTTCCTTCATTAGTGAGCTCGTTCTTGATGAATCTATTGGAGATAATGTTAAGCTGGAGAGTCTTCGTACTTTAAAGGCTGTTGACCATACCAATTATGACTCGAATTTTACCGATAGTACCCAAATTGAACAAATGAAAAAACACATTAATTCGCCTTACTTATGACAATAGCGCATAGCTACATTGTGGCCTTTTTAGAAGTATATGAATGGTTTATCGCAGGATATGTGTTTCTGTATATGACGCTGTACCTACTTTTTGCGTTCTTATCCTATTATGCCATACGAAAATATGTCACCAAACGATTTTATATTAATGAAGAAGTGCTTTTGAAATCAAATGAGGCGCTTGGAGTTTCTGTAGTTGCGCCTGCATTTAATGAGGCGGCTACTATCGTATATAATGTGAAGTCTTTACTGTCTTTATCCTATCCAAAGTTTGAAGTTGTTATTGTAAATGACGGGAGCACAGACGATACCTTAGAAAAATTAATTAAAGCATTTCAGTTAGTAAAGGTTGATTTTTATTATCAAGAACGTATTCCTACTCATACTGTAAGAGGTCATTATAAATCCAAAAACCCAGTGTATTCAAAGCTTTTGGTGGTGGATAAAGAAAATGGTAAATCTAAGGCTGATGCTTCAAATGCGGGAATAAACTCTTCTCAGTATCCTTTGTTTTTGTGTACAGATGTAGATTGTATCCTTAGGGCAGATACTATAGTGAAGTTGGTGAAGCCATTTATTGAGAGTAAGACTAAGGTGATCGCTACTGGTGCAGCCATAAGAAGTTCTAACGCTTGTAGTGTTAAAGAAGGATTTATGCTGAAGGTGCATTTCCCTAATAAATGGTATCCTATGTTTCAGGAGCTTGAATATGTAAGGGCTTTTTTATTCGGTAGAATGGCATGGAGTCAAATTAATGGACTTTTGCTAGTTTCTGGAGGGCTGGGGATGTTTGATAAGGAGGTAGTAATAGAGGCTGGGGGGTATTGGCATAAATCCCTAGGAGAGGATATGGAACTGATTATTCGTATGCGTAAATTAATGTACGAAAAAAAGGAAAAGTTTAAAATTCAATACATACCGGAATCCCTGTGTTGGACGGAAGTACCTCCAACCTATAATATACTAATGCGCCAACGGATAAGGTGGGCTAGGGGATTAGTGCAAACCTTGAACCTGCATCGATCTGTAATGTTTAATCCTAAGTATAAAGGAATGGGTTTGTTTTCTATGCCTTATTTCTTGTTTTTCGAGTTTCTATCTCCTGTTATAGAACTCATTGGTATTTTTGTTATTCTTTTGAGTTTAATTATGTCCTATTTCGGTATGGGATTTATTAATTACGATTTTCTTATTTGGACCATGTTGTTTGTCTATCTTTTTTACATCAATATTACCATCATTTCGATATTGCTGGATGAACTCTTGTATAAGAGTTATGCAAATGTAAAGGAGGTAATGAAGTTAATAGGGATGTCATTGATAGAGCCTTTATTCTATCATCCTGTAGTAGTTTTGGCTGCCATTAAAGGATATTATCGTTTTTTCATGAAAAAAGAGCAAAACTGGGGAGTGATGGTTAGGCAAGGATATGAACAGGCTCAAACTCAAAAGTGATATAGATAGTAAGCTATGAAAATATTTAAAATGAAAAGTAAAAATAGAATAGGGACGCTTGGTTGTGTTATTGCTTTAGTGGGGATTATTTTAGTTTCAGGAAAGCTTCATGCTCAAAAAGTAAATACAGATAGCCTACTAGTAAGTGCCTATCAGTCCTTAAAGGATGGCCAATATATTCAGGCGATTGCGAAGGCAAGAATGGGGAAAAAGGAGGCACCGGAGTATTTGGATTTTTATGTGGTGTTGGGGCGAGCAAATCAGCTTACAAAACAGAAAGACAGTGCTCGTTATTATTACAGTCATGTGCTAGAAAGGAATGAGAAATATGAGGAAGCCTATACGTATTGGATAGGAATGGAGCTTGAAGATAAAAATTACGATCAGGCTGAAATATTGCTTGCTAAAGCAAGGAAATCACATCCTGAAAATAGCGTATTTCCCATGCAGCAATGGCGTTTGTATCAAGATATGGGTGATTTTGAAAAAGAGCGTACCTATCTTCGCGAGCTTTCCAGTGTTTTTCCGTCTAATTCAGAAATCACTCAACGTATTTTTTGGTTGGATTCTCGTTATAATAGTGATCGTTTTGGGTTGCAACACACCTATACTAATTTTGAAAGAGATGGAATAGGTCCTTGGCATTTATCTTCTGTACAATATATAAGAGAACGCAAATGGGGGTCTATTATTGGGCGCGTTAATTATGCTAATCGCATGGCTAATAAGGAGACTATTGCCGAAGGTATTCAGGTGGAGGCTGAAACCTATTTCTTTACTGGTAAAAAGAGTTACGCTCATCTTTTTGGAGCCTACTCAGGAGAAATAGTCTTTCCTGAGTGGCGAGTAGGTGCAAACTATTTTCAAACACTGACCAAAGGTTGGGAGTTGGATTTTGGAGTGCGTTACACCCGAGTAGATTCAATGGACTTACCTGCTTTAACTTTAGGGGTAGGGACCTATTTTGGTTCCTATTGGGTGCATGTACGTAGCTTTTTCCAGGAACAGGAATCAAAGTGGTATCCGGCCTTTACTCTAACCACTCGTTATTATCTAGATTCCCGTTTTGATTATCTTAATTTTGTTGCTGGCTATGGTACCTCTGCTGATGAGTCTTATATTCAATCACAGCTTCAAAATCGAATTTCATTGAATTCCTATAGGGTTGGTTTGGGATACTTTCGTCAACTTGGGGGAAAATTCTTAGTGGGGGCTCAAGGTGGATATAACAGACAGGAGTATTTAGACAGCAAATGGCAAAATGAATGGGAGGCTTATTTGATGTTTCAATATCGCTTATAATAAAATTAAAGAACTTAGGCAAAAAAAATCGATGATATTCATTTTTTTTCTATATTAGCACAGAATTGCAGGTACTTTTGCCCAAAGTAAATGTAAAATACACCCAAATCTAGAACATTATGAACAACTTGGAAAAAATCCTCGTGGTTGAAGATGACCTACTCACCATGAAAATTCTCAATTTTATTCTTAAAAAGGAAGGTTTTGCTGTTTCATCTGCTAAAGATGGGTTGGATGCAATAGAGCGTATTGCTGTCATTCAGCCAGATATGGTGATTACCGATGTTATGTTGCCTTTGAAATCAGGTCTTGAAGTGACTAGTTACGTAAAGGATAATTTCCCTAACATCCCTGTTATAGTTTTGTCGGCTTTGGGTGAGGAAGAGAGGACGGTTACCAAGGCATTTGAATTAGGAGCAGATGATTTTGTAGCTAAACCATTTAATCCCAATGAGTTTTTATTGCGAGTTAAACGCTTGCTTACAAAGAAAAATGCACGAATAGCGGTTTAACATTTTAAACAGCTAGAGAATATACAAAGCTACCTTGTCAAGACAAGGTAGCTTTATTTTTTAGTAAGTTGCTCATTTGCAAATATTTTTGTGATAGGGCAATTTCATTGCGAATTTCGTAAATTGCATCGCAATAAAAGAGGTTTAATTACAAATGGAACAAACAAATCGTTATCAGCCCCATAATAAAGTACGAATAGTTACAGCAGCTTCACTGTTTGATGGTCATGATGCAGCCATCAATATCATGCGTCGTATTATTCAGTCCAATGGATGTGAAGTTATACACTTAGGTCATGACCGAAGTGTTGAGGAAGTGGTAAACACAGCCATTCAGGAAGATGCTAATGCAATTGCCATGACATCCTATCAGGGCGGACATAATGAGTATTTTAAATATATGTATGATTTGCTTCAAGAAAGAGGAGCGGGTCATATAAAAATTTTTGGCGGTGGCGGTGGCGTTATCCTGCCGGAAGAAATAAAGGAGTTACAGGAATATGGGATTACCCGTATCTATTCTCCTGATGACGGTCGAGAGTTAGGACTTCAAGGGATGATTGATGATTTAGTAAAAAGATCAGATACACCCACTCTTTCTCTGTCTGAAGGTACTGAAGTTAAGAGTTCTTTAAAGGAGAAGAATATTAATACGATAGCAAGGCTAATATCCCTAGCGGAGAACAGACCTGATGAATTTCATGAAGTCTTTACACTTTCAGGTGGAAAAAGTACTACACCAGTGCTAGGAATTACAGGAACAGGTGGTGCAGGTAAGTCTTCTTTAGTGGATGAATTGGTACGTAGATTTTTAATAGATTTTCCAGAAAAAACAATTGGAATTATTTCAGTGGACCCGTCTAAACGAAAAACAGGTGGGGCTTTGCTTGGAGATCGAATCCGAATGAATGCCATTAATAATCCACGTGTTTATATGCGATCTTTGGCTACTCGTCAGTCCAATTTGGCCTTATCCAAATATGTTGCTGAGGCAGTTCAGGTATTAAAGGCAGCTGAATACGATTTGATTATTTTAGAAACTTCAGGGATAGGCCAGAGTGATACCGAAATTTTAGAACACTCAGATACTTCTTTATATGTAATGACTCCCGAATTTGGAGCGGCTACTCAACTTGAAAAAATAGATATGCTGGATTTTGCAGATTTGGTTGCTATTAACAAGTTTGATAAAAGAGGGGCCTTGGATGCATTGAGGGATGTGAAGAAACAATACCAAAGAAATCATCAGTTGTGGGATGTGAATCCTGATGATATGCCAGTTTTCGGAACCATTGCTTCTCAGTTCAATGACCCAGGCATGAATTCCTTGTATAAGGCTGTCATGGACACCTTGGTTGAAAAAACTGCTGCACCTTTAGAATCTACCTTTGAAATTACAAAGGAGATGAGTGAAAAGATATTTGTTATTCCTCCTAGTCGCACTCGCTATCTATCAGAAATAGCTGAAAATAACAGAAAATACGATGAAAAAGTGCTGACTCAAGTGGAAGTTGCCCAAAAGCTTTATGGATTATATAAAACTGTTGAAACAGTTTCAGGGGCGCTACCAAAACTTGATAAATCAGGCATTATTCTAGAATCAATTTCCACTAAGGAAGAAACGGCTGTATTTACTTCTTTACTCTTGAAAGAATTTGATAGAGTAAAAATGAATTTGGACCCTTATAATTGGGAGATTATTCTAAATTGGGACAAGAAAAAAGAGACCTATAAACAGCCAATATATAGCTTTAAAGTACGCGATAAAGTAATTGAAATAAAAACCCATACCGAATCTCTTTCGCATTCACAGATTCCTAAAGTTGCCTTGCCGCAGTATAAGGCTTGGGGAGATATTTTGAAGTGGTGTTTGCAAGAAAATGTTCCTGGTGAGTTTCCATATACTGCTGGGTTGTATCCATTTAAAAGGGAAGGGGAAGATCCTACCAGAATGTTTGCAGGTGAAGGTGGTCCAGAACGAACAAATAGACGTTTTCACTATGTGAGTTTAGGAATGCCTGCCAAACGGCTTTCAACAGCTTTTGATTCTGTAACTCTTTATGGTAACGATCCTGATCATCGTCCTGATATATATGGAAAGATTGGAAATGCAGGAGTATCGATATGCTGTTTGGATGATGCAAAAAAGTTGTATTCGGGGTTTGATTTAAGTCATCCTATGACCTCAGTGAGTATGACCATTAATGGCCCAGCTCCTATGTTGTTAGGCTTTTTTATGAATGCAGCAATTGATCAAAACTGTGAAAAATATATAAAAGAAGCAGGTCTTGAAGCTGAAGTTGAGAACAAAATAACAGCTATATACAAGGATAAGGGTGTAGAACGGCCTACCTATAATGGAGAATTACCTGAAGGGAATAATGGGCTGGGATTGATGCTTTTAGGAGTTACAGGGGACCAAGTTCTACCTAAAGAAGTGTATGACCAAATTAAGTCAGAAACACTTAAACAGGTGAGAGGAACTGTTCAAGCGGATATACTAAAAGAAGATCAAGCACAAAATACCTGTATTTTTTCAACAGAATTTGCCTTGCGATTAATGGGAGATGTACAAGAATATTTCATTGAAAAGCAAGTTAGAAACTTTTATTCTGTATCTATTTCGGGATATCATATTGCAGAAGCTGGTGCAAATCCAATCACTCAATTAGCATTCACGCTTGCCAATGGTTTTACCTATGTGGAGTATTACCTCAGTCGTGGCATGAATATTAATGAGTTTGGTCCCAATCTTTCGTTTTTCTTCTCCAATGGAATCGATCCTGAATATGCAGTTATAGGAAGGGTTGCCCGCAAAATTTGGGCAAAAGCTCTTAAGTATAAATATGGGGCTAATGAACGAGCTCAAATGCTTAAATATCATATACAGACTTCTGGTAGATCATTGCATGCTCAAGAGATCGATTTTAATGACATCAGAACAACGTTACAGGCTTTGTATGCTATTTACGATAATTGTAATTCATTGCATACCAATGCCTATGATGAGGCCATAACCACTCCAACAGAAGAATCTGTGCGACGTGCTATGGCAATTCAGTTAATTATTAATAAGGAATTAGGACTTGCTAAAAATGAAAATCCTATACAAGGAGCCTTTATTATTGAAGAGTTAACCGATTTAGTGGAGGCAGCGGTGCTTTCTGAATTTGATCGTATAACGGAAAGAGGAGGTGTTTTAGGTGCTATGGAGACTATGTACCAGCGTTCCAAGATTCAAGAAGAGAGCCTTTACTATGAGACCCTAAAACATACCGGAGAATATCCTATTATAGGAGTGAACACCTTTTTAAGTTCTAAGGGGTCACCAACCGTGGTACCTGCCGAGGTTATTAGGGCAACTGAAGAAGAAAAGCAATTCCAAATCCATACCTTAGAAAATCTACATACAACTTATTCGGATAAGGTTTCTGAACAACTGTCTTTGGTACAAGAGGCTGCCATCCAAAATAGGAATATTTTTGAATGTCTAATGGAAGCTGCGAAGTATTGTTCTCTAGGTCAAATAACTCAAGCACTTTTTGAGGTTGGAGGGCAATATCGTAGAAACATGTAATAAACAATTGTTTTATAAGCGTATAAAGGCCTGTGGATACCTCATTTTATTCACAGGCTTTTACTTTCTTGAAATTCTTAGTAATTTTAAAAGAGATTTTGCATCCTTTTAAAGATGCGTTCGTCTTATATATAGGAAATCTAAAATAATTGGGTTATGCAAAACAAAGAATGTACTTGTAATTGTGAACAATGTAGAAATGGTCAATGCGACCAATGTTCTTGTGAAAACTGTAGTTGTTCAGGCTGTAACTGTTAATTAAAAAGGTCCTTTCTGATGGAAGGACTTCATTTGTTTTATGAATACCATAGCTATTTGGAATTTATATGCCATCGATGTAGAACGCTTTATATTAAGTAAAGTGCAGGATGAGTGTGTCTCAAAAGATTTGCTTCAGGAGGTGTTTTTAAGGGTACATGTAAATAAACATCGATTAAAAGAAAGTGATAAAGTAAAGTCCTGGTTGTTTTCAATTGCAAGAAACATAGTGGTTGACTATTACAGAAAAAAAAGGGTACTACAGGTAGTGGACCAGATGGAGGTAACGGAAGAACCTTTGATAAATCAGGTTCATACTGAAGTAGAATGCTTAAAGGGAATTATTAATGTATTGCCTCCTAAATATAAGGTAGCGGTTCAGATGGCTGATTTAGAGGGAAAAAAGCAGCAGGAGATTGCCGATAGTTTGGGAATATCATTGCCTGCCGTAAAATCAAGAATACTTAGAGCTCGTAAAATGATTGTAGAAGGCTTTATGGACTGTTGTGATTTTAAACTTAATTCTCAAGGTAAATTGGTAGGTGAGGTTAAGGAACGCGAATTGTGCAAGGTTTGTCAGTAGGTCTCAATTTTCTCATAAAACTCCCATAAATTCTCTATTTTTTTATACCTTTAAACTACGATTTGTCCGCTTTATGGCAGTTAATTAAAAAGGTATGAAAGTAGGTATAAGGGTCATCATTTTGATGACATTTTTTTCGGGTTTTAGTCAGGAAATGACCTTGCGCAAAGGCGCTGTTATCGATAATTTAACCGTCTCTGATACACTTACTTCAACTTTTGCTCTATACCTGCCAACTACTTTTTCTTCCGAAAATCCAACGCCTATTGTTTTTGTAGTCGATCCACAACAGCGTGGAAAGCAGGCGCTTTCTCTGTTTTTGGAAGCGGCTGAAAAGTATAACTTTGCAATTGCTGCACCTAATTCTATTTCAGCCGATACAACCTTGGAAGAGAATACACGTAACTTTCTAGTTACATTTCAAAGGGTGTCTGAACTTCTGCGGTTGGATTCTAATCACATCTATATTGCGGGGCACCAGCAGGGAGGAGATGTGGCCTTGGTAGCACCTGCATTTATAAAGGGTATTAATGGATTAATTATTTCAGGGACTTCCATGAATCCTACGCAATTGATGAATATGAAAAATCAATTTTTTGGGGTAATCAGTATCATAGGTATAGAGGATTATCGAATGATTGACCTTTGGAGTACCAGGCCATGGTTAACTAATCTAAAGAAATTTAATGAACTTTATTTGGTACAGGAAGGTAGCTCTTGGCCACTTCCGCAGTATTTAACTAAGGCTATGCGTTCCTTCCAACTTCAAAATGTATTGAAAGCCAAAATGCCGAGAGTAGATTCAAAATTGACTGAAATGTATGCTGATGACATGGCTTTTGGGGCAGAATTAGAGGCCAAAGGCCACTACGCTCAGGCCATGGAACTATATGAGTCTATGGAGTCAGATTATAAACCTCTTGTGGATATTTCCAGTTTGAAGGAACATATAAAAGAGTTGAAAAGGAATAGTACTTATAAAGCTCAAGCCGCAACTAGAACCAAAGCTATTCAAGAAGAAATATATAAACGGGATGAGTTTATGGCTTTTATAGAAGAAGACATAAGTTCTAAAAATCTCTCTAATTTGGGATGGTGGTATGATACCTTGGATTTGTTAAAAAAGGATGAGCCAAATCAGGAAATGGCTTTTATGAATAAACGTTTATTGGCTTTTGTGGATGCATTGATTAGTGATCATCTTAAAAAATTGGTAAACGAGCCTAAAGATGATTCACACATATTTTTGTGGGTTTTACAAATCATGTTGAATGAAAAGCGATATGAATCCTATAAAAATATAATTTCTTTAAGTGCTGAGAATAGTGATTACGGTACGGCCTATTATTATCTGGAAGAAATGCTTAAAAACGGCTATAAAGATGAGCAAGGGGTGTATTCAATAGAACATACCGCTATACTTCGAATTACTCCTGAGTTTAATGAACTTGTAAAGAAATATTTAGGAACTTCGAGATACTAGTTTTTTTGAAGTATCATGGCCTCCCAGCGGGTACGATATTTTTTAAATTGGGCCAATTCTTTTTTCAGAAGAGAAATATAGTCTCTTCCTTGAGTATAGTTTTTCTCGAGGTATTCACAATACAGTAAAAGGCGTTTAACTGTTTTGCGTAATGTAAAAACACTTATTTTTCGTAAGCGTAAGTCAAAATGTGAGTGAGTACTAGCTATACTAGGAGCTAAACTTAACGAGTCCATTACTAGGTGCATGGAATATTTGTCAACACTTTTGGAAGAAGATCCCATTTCTAGGATGTCCTTATCATTTGAAATATAAGACGCCAGATGGCGGCTTAGTGAGAATATCTCCAAAGCCTTTTTATATAATAACTCTTGAGTAAGATTATTATCCGGTGATGAAGCAGCAGGTGACATAGTTTTTAGCAATTTTCTACCTCAAAATTACTGGTAGTTTTTTATATTTGAATTTAATATTTAAATGTATAGATAGTATTATATTTAATAATTAAAGTTTTTTAGTTAATTTATTTTAAAATGATAAAAGACGATACTAACTGGAAAATCCTTATGCTTTTACAGCAAAACGCTCGAATGAGTAATGCTGAAATAGGTAGAATAGTTGGGCTAACTTCACCTGCTGTGGCTGATAGGATTAAGAAAATGGAAGACTTAGGAGTCATTAAAGGGTATAGAGTGGATGTTGCCCATACAACTACGGGACATCAATTGAAAGCAATAATCATGCTTAAGGTGTTTTCTGGCCGCCTACAACCTTTTTTAGAAAAAGTTTCTGAGTTTAAAGAGGTTATTAATTGTTATCGAATAACGGGAATTGAAAACATTATCATGGAGGTGTTGTTGTTTGATCAGTCACATTTAGAAGAGTTTATTGATAAGGTAATTCTTTATGGTGAGACCCGTACTCATATTGTATTGTCAAATGTGGTTGAAAACCGTCCAATAACGAACAAGCGGCGCGTAATGCGCTAGGCTATTTCTTTTTCTCGTTTTATTAGTTTTTCTAGATAAATTGCGAAAAATAAGCCTAGCACACATATGGCTGCCATGATCATCCAATTTGCTTTATATCCAAACCAATCGATCATTGTCATTCCAAATTTAGTACTGACAATATGGGCCATAGAGAACGACATCGTGTAATACCCCATATATATACCTTCTACTCCCTTAGGAGATCTGTGCATTACAAACACATTTGAATTAGGAAAAGCAAACATTTCACCAAAACTCATTAGTAAAACAGATAATATAAGAATGCCTACCCAACCCTCATAATAGAGAATGGCGAATGAGGGTATAAAGAATAGCATACTCAAAGTGAGCAACCTTGTGATATCTCTTTTTTGTTTTCCAAACCAACTTACC
Organism: Imtechella halotolerans; assembly: GCF_028743515.2. Lineage (GTDB taxonomy): Bacteria > Bacteroidota > Bacteroidia > Flavobacteriales > Flavobacteriaceae > Imtechella > Imtechella halotolerans. The sequence goes on from NZ_CP117969.2 coordinate 272,899, forward strand.
AAAGGCATTTCAAATAGAAACACCAAGAACCCGTTAAAGGCAAGCAAAAGGCCTGTGTGAAATTCAGAAAGGTTATACACCTTCTTATGATATAAAGGCATAGTGCTGAATAGCTGGAAGAATGCCACTGTGATCAAAAATGAAATAATCCATTGAATCCAAAACGGAGTGTCTTTAAAAATATGTTGTTTGGCCTTACTGACTCCTACTAAGGGGTCAACCTCTTCTTCCGTAGTTTTTTTCTCTTTTACTAACCGAGTAAACAAAAGGATGGCCACCATACAAGTTAGTCCATCTATCCAAAATAACCCACCGTATCCTAAGGTAACAATGATGAGCCCGCCTAAGGCTGGTCCTAAGGCAAATCCTAAGTTAATAGCAAGGCGAACCAAGGTTAATGAGCGTGTGCGGTTTTCAGGTTTGCTATACGTTTTTAGTGAAACATACATAGCTGGTCTGAACATATCGGCTACTGTCATTAATACTAAAATTGCCACACATAAGGCTTCAAAGCTACGAATGTATTGTAGGGTAATAAAGAGTATGCCGCTAAGGAATAAACTGATTACCATAACTTTATAAAATCCTATTTTATCCGAAATTTTTCCACCCAGATACGAACCTAGTAAAGATCCGATTCCGAAGAAAACCATTACCCATCCAACCTGTCCATAGCTTAAGTTCAGGTCTTCATTTAAATACTTGGTTAAAAATGGTATGACCATGGTACCAGCTCGGTTTACAAAAGTAATGAGCGCAAGGTACCATACTTCTTTACGAAGACCTTTGAAGGAATTTACATATCCAGAGAAAAACTTTTTCATGCTTAGTGGCAATTAAAAAAGCCCGACGAAATACGCCGGGCCTCTTGAAATACTTGAATATAATCATTAAGATTTCGCATACCGGCATACGTACGTATACTTATTCACCGTGGTAATTGAAATCTGCTTAGTCATAACTGAAATTTTGTTTCGAACAAACTTAGGTAAAATTATGTTTAGTTGTATTTTTGAAAACAAGTAAAATTTCAATTAATTTTTTCGAATTATGAAGATGTCTTATTTTTTGCTACTTATTTTCAGTGTGTTGAGTGTTTCATGTGACTCTGGAAAAAAATATCACGATGGTACCCCTGAAGAAAAGGCCTTCAAGAGTCATAGAGAACGAATAGAGTCATTTCAGGATAAATTAAATAAAGAATTCAATGATTCAAAGCTTACACCGCTGTTACCAGAAGATTTTAAGAACTTTAAGCAACTTGATTTTTTTCCAATTGACACATCATATGCACTAATGGCTTATTTTGAGCGTACTCCTAATGAAAAACCTTTTATGATGCCTACTACTACTGATCGGGTAGTGCTTGAGGTTCAATATGGAATACTTCATTTTACGATAGATGAAAACAAGTATTCTCTAGCTGTATATCAAAATCAAGAACTCGTTAAGCAAGAAGAGTATAAAGATTATCTTTTCTTACCTTTTATGGATGATACTAATGGCGAAGAAACCTATGGAGGTGGTCGGTATTTAGATATGAGAATTCCTGAAAAGGATTCTGTACTTCTTGATTTCAATACGGCCTATAATCCATACTGTGTCTATAACCCTAAGTTTTCATGTCCATTAGTGCCTGAGAGAAATTATATCCCAGTTCGCATCCCTGTAGGGATTAAGGACTTTAAGACTAAAGATTAATTAGCTGTTAGACTTTCTATAGATTTCTGCTCAATAGGAATCCATATCTCAGTAAACCAGTTCGCTGGATTTTTAGTGTCTTTTTCCCCTTTTACTAATTGTAATTTTAGGGGAAGAGTTTCGCTTATTTTGTATCCCGTTTTTTGAGCGTAGTTCTCTACTTCTTTGATGGCTTTGGGTAGATAGGTATACCCTCCTTTAAGTGTTGCATTAACATAAGTGGTATTGGGCAACTTTCTGATCTGATATTCCTTGTCTATTGGCAGGTCAGGTACAACAGATGTGGTGAGATAAGCAATATGGTAATTCTCCTTGGTTGAAAGTATAAAGGGAGATTTTTGTAGTATTAGACTATCTTGTTTTGCTAACAATACTAGTTTTTCAGCTGCCGAATCAGCTATTGAAAGAGAGGTGATCGCAGTAGAAATGATCCATTGTTCTGGTTGATTACCAATGTTTTTTATTTTAATTGAATGAACATTCATTTGTTGCTCAAGATAGTTGTTTATGTTGGTAGAGGCCTCTAAATAGGATGATAATTGTTTGTTAGGGTATCCTTTCCAAAGTGATAAAATTTTTTCCCAAAAGCTTAGTTGACCATGGAGTGTTACCTTTGCTGTAGTTTGAGAATGTTCCTGTGAAAGTTCCCAGGATGAATTTATGGGAGAATGACCTTCAATTTTTATTTGGTGTTCTATAAAAGAAGGGGTATTTTGTTTATGTACACCTACTGTAATTAGTCTATTATTGGCACGCCAATGAACATTATTTGTATCGGTGTATTGAGAGGTTTTTTTAAGATTAGGTAACCAAAGGTTCCAATCTTTAGTGTTTTGTAACGCTTCGAAGACTACCTCCTTTGGAGCACTAATACCAATTGATTTATGTATCGCATAAGAGCTTTCCAAATTGGAAATAAATACAAAAAAAATGGCTCCAGAAATAAGGAATAACGTCAGTAGGTATTTTAAAATTTTCATGGAGCGGCTAGGTTCTCAGTTGGTTCACTAAACTACTAATTTTTACCTAAATACCATCTAAAAATTTAGTGAAAATAAATTCAGAAACAGGGTGCTATTTCAGTAGGTATTTAATAGCAAAAAGGGAGGCTATAAATAGTAAAAAATAGAGTAATACTTTCAAGCTGCCTTTGTAGAAACGTTTGTGAAGCTTGATGTCTTTTCGATAACTTATGATAATTATAATTACAAAGCTTATTGCAAAAAGAATGGCAAAAACAACTTGTCCTTTACTGAACATATTTTTATAATTTTATGCGAAGTTACATATTTAGAATGGTAGATGGTATATGTCTTTGCTAGAAGTTTACAATTCTAAATTAATTTTAATCCGTGATACTACATTTTATGAAAGAAAAATTAAATGCTGTAGCCGAATTTCATGAGGCTTTTGGATTGGGGGTTAATGAAGTTCCCAGGGCTTACTTAGGTGAGCAATTGGTGAAATTACGTTTTAACCTAATGGCTGAGGAAAATGAAGAATATTTAGAGGCTGCTCAAAATAATGATTTAGAGGAAGTTGCCGATGCTTTAGGTGATATGCTCTATATCTTGTGTGGAACTATTTTAGAACATGGATTACAACATAAAATTGAAGAAGTTTTTAATGAGATCCAACGAAGTAATATGAGTAAATTGGGGGAAGACGGGAAACCTATTTACAGGGAGGATGGGAAGGTTATGAAAGGCCCTAATTATTTCAAACCTAATATAGCAGCTATACTGTCGAAGGATATGTAAAATACATAGATTAATATGTTATACATAATAGGATTTTTGTATTTTTAACGTTCATTAAAGTTTGTATAAAATATGAAAAGTATTAACCTGCTTTTATTTAGTTTTCTGTGTATTAGTGCATATTTGAATGGGCAAGAAAATCGTGAGGTAACAATTCTTAAAGATCATTGGAAATTTACTAAAGGGACTCACAATGGTGCGATTCAGCCCGACTTTAATGATTCGGATTGGCAATCAATTTCCCTCCCTCATGATTGGGCTATTTCAGGACCTTTTATTAAAGGTGGAGATGGACCCACAGGTAAATTACCATGGAAAGATGAAGGATGGTATCGCAATAAAATTCATGTTCCTCAGCACTACAAAGGGAAGCAAGTGTATTTGCTTTTTGATGGAATCATGGCTTTTCCTAAAGTATATTTTAATGGGGCATTTGTGGGTGAATGGGATTATGGATACAATTCTTTTTATTTAGATATTACTGATTTTATTATACCTGGAAGTGAAAATACATTAACTATTCAAGTAGATACACGTAAACATGATAGTCGATGGTATCCTGGTGCTGGAATTTATCGCAAAATTAGTATGATTGCTGTAAATCCTGTTCATGTGGATATATGGGGTACCTATGTAACAACTCCGATCATTAAACCATCTTATGCGGATGTACGTATCATGACTCAGGTTCGCAACGCTTCAGGTGCAGAAGAAAAAATTCAAATTCAACAAACAATATTCAACCAGGAAGGTAAATTAGTAGCTACCAAGGAATCTACGGCCCTGGTAAGGGCTTCTTCTGCCAAGGAAGTAGAAGTTACCATCCCACTTACAAGTCCAAGGAAATGGGATATTTCGGATCCTCATCTTTACACACTTACAACAACTATTAAGAAAGGGAAAGAAATTCTAGATGTCTATAATACCACATTTGGCGTGCGATCCATTGCTTTTACCGCAGACGATGGTTTTCATCTCAATGGACGACGTGTTCAATTAAAGGGAGTTAATCTCCATCATGATCATGGCCCATTAGGGGCTGTATTTAACAAGAGAGCTATGGAACGTCAGTTAGAAATTATGAAATCCATGGGAGTGAATGCCATTAGAACAAGTCATAACACACCTGCTCCTGAGGTTATGGAATTATGTGATCGAATGGGTATTTTGGTTTTTTCTGAAGTATTTGACAAGTATGACGGGAAAATGGATTTTGATCCAGAAATAACCAACTTTGATGAATTCTCACAACGAAATATTAAAAATTATATTCTCAGGGATCGAAACCATCCTTCTATATTTATATGGAGTGTTGGAAATGAAATAGGGGATGTTTCTTGGAATATAGATAATGGTTTTCATCGACTTCATACCATGCTAAATTATGTCAATAAATACGATCCCACCAGACCTACGACTTTAGTGTGTGATAGTGAGGCTAGTGCAGCACTACGTCATTTTGATTATTACGATGTGCACAATTGGAACTATGGTCGTAGATATACATTGGCACGTAAGTTAGAACCTAACAAGTCTGTTATTATTAGTGAATCATCCTCAACTGTTAGTACAAGAGGGTATTATGATTTGAATTTACCAAAAACTAAAACAGATTTTTCTAAAACTACGCTCCAGGTAAGTTCCTATGACTTAAACGCACCAGCATGGGCAGAGATGCCGGATGATGATTTTATGTGGCAAGAGGAGGATTCTTATGTGGCTGGAGAATTTGTATGGACAGGATTTGATTATTTAGGCGAGCCTACACCTTATCACAATGATTGGGCCAAGGAAAACGGGTTGACCGATGCCCATGCCTCCTATAGTTCGTATTTTGGGATTGTAGATTTAGTAGGAATCCCTAAAGATCGTTATTATCTTTATAAAAGTTATTGGAATCCTGACCAAACAACCGTTCATATACTACCCCACTGGAATTGGGAAGGTAAAGAAGGAACATCGATTCCAGTATTTGTATATACTAATGGCGATTGCGTAGAATTATTTCTTAATGGCAAATCCTTAGGTAAACGCTGTAAGAATCCGACATCAACAATTGCAACCCAACGATATCGTATTCTGTGGGATTCTGTAGAATATGCACCTGGGGAATTAAAAGCAGTGGCTTATAAGGAAGGATCTGTGATTGGTGAGCAAGTACTAAAGACAGCCGGGGAGGCCTACCAGCTTCGTTTAAGTCCTGATAGAAAAGTAATTAAATCAGACGGAGAGGATCTTACTTATATTTTGATAGAAGCATTTGATAAAAATGGAAATCCTCAGCCCTTGGCGGATCATCAGGTGCAGTTTGAAATTAAAGGAGAAGCGGTCATAAAAGGGGTAGGCAATGGTAACCCAAGATCCTATGAGCCATTTCAAGCATCTACTGTACGTCTATTTTATGGAAAAGCCATGTTGATTTTGGGATCTCAATACAGTGAAGGAAAAGTGACTGTCAAAGCAAGTTCAGAAGGCCTAAAATCAGCTACCACTATAATTACCATAGAGTAAGACTGAACCTAATATATGTAAAAAAAGCTCGGAATTTCCGAGCTTTTTTATATAATTTACTATATACTAATCTACTTTAACTCTCCATCCAAATGGGTCTTCAGTTTCATTGTATTGAAGTGAAACAATTGCTTGTTTTATTTGTTGAGCCATTGGAGACTCTTGTTTTGGGAGTTCCCAGAATTGGTCTTTGTTAGCAAAACCAGAAATAGGACTAATTACTGCAGCAGTACCACTTCCGAACATTTCTTTTAAACTTCCATTGTTGGCTGCCTCAACCAGTTCACTAACTTTTATTGGACGTACTTCAACATCGATACCCATATGTTGAGCCATTGCTATAACACTTTTACGAGTAACACCATCTAGAATACGGTCGCTGGTCGGACATGTAAGTAGGGTATCATTAATTCTAAAAAAGATGTTCATTGTCCCAGCTTCTTCCAAATATTCATGGGTAGCGTCATCGGTCCATATGATTTGTTGGTACCCTTCCTCATTGGCAAGTTTAGTCGGATAAAACTGACCAGCGTAGTTTCCTGCAGCTTTTGCCGCACCAAATCCACCATTGGCTGCACGACTGTAATAGTCCGCTATTTTCACCTTAACTTCTCCACCGTAGTAGGATTGTACGGGTGAACATATAATCATAAATGTATATTCCATAGAAGGAGAGGCCATAACACCACTTTCAGTAGCAATGACAAATGGTCGGATATATAGCGAATTACCATTCCCCTTCTTAATCCATTCTTTATCTAACTTTAGTAAAGTTGTAAGGCCCTCGAAGAAATAGTCTTTTGGAAATGCAGGCATAGCCAAACGCTCACTAGATTTATTAATTCGGTTAAAATTCTCTTCCGGGCGGAATAGGAAAATGTCATCATTAGCATCCTTATATGCTTTCATACCTTCAAAAACAGCTTGTCCGTAATGAAAAACTTTAGCAGAAGGATCCAATGTGATTGGTTGATATGGAACTACTCTAGGTTGTTGCCATTTACCATCTTTATATTCACATATAAACATATGATCGGTAAAATTTTTACCGAATACTAATTTACTGAAATCTACTTGGTCGATTTTGCTCTGAGCAGCTTTTTCAACAGCAAGAGAAGTGTGTAATTGCTCCATAAATCGTTATTTTCTGCGAAGTTATTGAATTATTGAAAGACCAAAAACTAAAAATGTAACAAAAATTCTTTTATTTGTATCTGTAACAAAAACCATTAATTCATTTTTGAAAAACTATTTTTTTATGAAAAAAGTTGTATTTACACTCATGACAGCTACTTTATTGTATGCATGTAAAACTGAAAACAACAAACAAACAACCGAACAGACTTCCGAGGTTGTTGAAGAAACAATAGCCTATGCATCGTATGGAGACAGTATTACTCCAAATAATGCCATAAAAGTTGAGGAAATGTATGCCAATTATAAATCTATGGGAATTGGAGATACTACGCAGGTGAAATATACGGCTATAGTTGAAGAAGTGTGTCAATCAAAAGGATGTTGGATGAAATTAAGATTGGAGGATGGTACTCAGGCCATGGTGAAGTTTAAAGATTACGCCTTTTTTATGCCAAAGGATATTGCTGGTAAAGAAGTTATTGTGGATGGCAAGGCATTTGTAGAAGAAATGTCAGTAGAGGATCAAAGGCATTTTGCAGAGGATGCTGGAAAATCAGCGGAAGAGATTGCGGCTATAACGCTTCCTAAAAAAACCTATTCAATAGAAGCTGCTGGAGTATTAATAAAACAATAAAAGTGAAAAGGAGTATCATCACAACGGGAGATGGGTCTACAACAATTCGTCTAGAAGAGTGGCAAGAACATTATCATTCATCACATGGAGCGGTAAATGAAGCGCGTCATGTATTTATTGAAAATGGGCTTAAGTGTTTTCAGAATAGGAAAATAGCCATACTGGAAATTGGATTTGGAACTGGTCTGAATGCTTTTATAACCTATTTGGAGTCTCCTAAATTGGGACTTAGTATATGTTATGAAGGCGTTGAGGCCTATCCGGTTGAAAAAGATGAGCTCAGTGAACTTAATTATATCTCACAACTTGATGCAGAAGCTCATAAGGACATTTTTAAGCAGATGCATCAAGTCTCTTGGGATAAGGAGGTAGTAATTGCTCCTCATTTTAGTTTGAATAAAAGAAAACAACAGTTTGAACAGATTTCGGATGATTCCCGCTTTCATCTCATTTATTATGATGCTTTTGGCGCTAGAGTTCAACCTGAATTGTGGACTGAAAGTGTATTTAAAAAAATGTATGAAGCCCTTTGCCCTGGGGGATGTCTAGTTACTTATTCTTCAAAAAGTAGCGCTAGAAGAGCTATGTTGGCTGTGGGTTTTAGGGTTGAAAAGTTAAAGGGACCTCCGGGAAAGAGAGAAATGCTTCGTGCTTGGAAAGAGGAGTAAATTCTTTTGTAAGGTGTTGTTAAACCTTTGGTAAAAAGCTGGTTTAGCTGCTGTTTACAATGTATTTTTGTACAAAAAAATAGCAATGACCATTTTAATAACCGGAGCAAGTGGCCTTATAGGGTCAGAACTTACTGCACTTTTTCTAAAGGCTGGTCATACGGTACATTTCCTTACAACGCGTAAAGAAGCAATTGTTAATAAGGCTAATCACAAAGGGTTTTATTGGAACCCTTCCCTTGGTATCCTTGATGAGAATTGTTTGAATGGTGTTTCTGTTGTGATTAATTTGGCTGGTAGTTCGATCGCTAAAAGATGGACAAAGTCTTATAAAAATGAAATTGTAGAAAGCCGAGTTCTATCTTTACAGATGCTTTATCAATTATTAAAAAAAAACAAAGGTCATCAAGTAAGGCAATTAGTCACCGCCTCCGCTATTGGTATATATCCGCACTCGTATACCCATTATTATACAGAAGATGAAAAGATTCAAGAGACCGATTTTCTTTCTGAAGTTGTAATCAAATGGGAGGAAGCCGCCCAGGCTTTTAATCAATTAGGGATCTCGGTTGCTGTACTTCGTATTGGGCTGGTTTTATCAATGAAAGGAGGGGCAATGCCTGCATTAGTGGCTCCTGTGAAAAAGGGAGTTGGCGCTACTTTTGGTAGTGGAGAGCAATGGCAATCTTGGATTCATATTGAGGATTTGATATCCTTGTTTGAGCACCTAGTAGAAAAGCATCTTTACGGTGTTTATAATGCGGTTGCTCCAAATCCAGTAACTCATAAAAAAATGCTACATGAAATAGCTTCCCGATTGCATAAACCATTATGGCTGCCAGCTATTCCTAAGTCAATTATGAAGCTACTCTTAGGGGAAATGGCTACTCTTCTTTATGATAGTCAACGTGTATGCGCTAAAAAAGTTGAAGATTCCCATTTTATATATACCTATCCTAATTTAGGCTTAGCCTTGGATAACCTTCTTTTGAACAAGTAAGGTGAAGGTAAGTCCTGTCTCTTTTTAAAAAAATCCTTGTGACATTTTGACATTTTTAAACAATTGGCAGTACTTTTGCCACCGATTTTTAGTTGAAAATGTAAAGTAGCCCTGTGTTATGAGTAAAAAAGATAAAATGAATGAAGAGACTATTGACAATCCAACTCTCGATAGTACTGTAAATAATGATGAAACTGCCCATGAAGGCATTCCACAACCAGAACTTACTGTGGAAGAAGTTCTTCAAGAAGATTTAGCTAAAGAGAAAGATAAATTCTTGCGTTTATTTGCTGAATTTGAAAACTATAAAAAACGTACTGCTAAAGAAAGAATTGAGTTATTTAAAACGGCTGGTCAAGATGTTTTACAATCGATGTTGCCTGTTTTAGATGATTTTGATCGTGCATTAGTCCAGATCTCTAAGTCTGAAGAAAAAGAATTGTTGAAAGGAGTAGAGCTCATACATGGAAAACTGTTGAATACTCTAAAATCAAAAGGTCTAGAACAGGTTGAGGTAACCGCTTCGGATGTTTTTGATGCAGAGATACATGAAGCTATTACTCAAATACCCGCGCCTACGGAGGAATTAAAAGGGAAAATTATTGATGTGATAGAAAAGGGATATAAATTAGGCGATAAGATCATACGTTTTCCAAAAGTAGTTGTAGGCCAATAAGCCCTAAAAAAACACCATATGAAGCAAGATTATTACGAAATATTAGGGATTAACAAAAATGCCACGGCGGCTGAAATTAAAAAGGCATACCGTAAAAAAGCAATAGAATATCATCCTGATAAGAATCCAGGCAATAAGGAAGCTGAGGAGAAGTTTAAGCTGGCTGCAGAAGCTTATGAAGTTTTAAGTGATGAGCAAAAACGTACCCGTTATGATCAATACGGTCATGCAGCTTTTGAAGGCGCAGGAGGATTTGGCGGAGGCGGGATGAATATGGATGATATTTTCAGTCAGTTTGGAGATATTTTCGGCAGTGCCTTTGGGGGTGGTTTTTCTGGTTTTGGAGGATTTGGCGGAGGTCAAAGACGTCCAAAGGGTAGTAATCTACGTATTCGTGTGAAACTTACATTGGATGAAATAGCCAATGGAGTAGATAAGAAAGTAAAAGTACGTCGCAAAGTTCAGGCGGAAGGTGTAACGTATAAAACATGTGCAACCTGCCATGGGACAGGTCAGGTAACCCGTATTACCAATACCATTTTGGGTCGCATGCAAACGGCTACTACTTGTACCAGTTGTGGTGGAAGTGGTCAAATGATAGATAAGAAACCATCTGACGCTGATTCGCAAGGAATGCGAGTGGTAGAAGAAACGGTATCTATAAAAATTCCTGCTGGAGTAGTAGATGGAATGCAACTTAAAGTTTCAGGTAAGGGTAATGATGCTCCAGGAAATGGAATCGCAGGAGATCTTATTGTGGCCATTGAAGAAGTTGAACATGACTTTTTAAAACGTGAAGGAGATAATTTACATTATGATTTGTATATAAGTATATCTGAGGCTGTTTTAGGTACTTCAAAGGAGATCGATACCGTTACAGGTAAAGTACGTATTAAACTCGAAGATGGAATACAATCAGGTAAGATTTTACGTCTTAGAGGAAAAGGTATTCCGAGTATTAATGGATACGGAAGTGGAGATTTACTTGTACATGTAAATGTGTGGACTCCTAAAAATTTGACTAAAGAACAACGCGACTTCTTTGAACGTATGCAGCATGATGAAAATTTTGTTCCTAAGCCTGAGAAGAGCGATAAATCATTTTTTGAGAAAGTAAAGGATATGTTTTCATAATTTCATAATTAAACTTTGATTTTTATGAAAAAAATGTATCTTTGAATACGTGCTAACTTGATTAGCAGTAATTTTTTCTTTTTCATAGCAATTTTTCCCATCCTTGATTTATTTTAAGGATGGGTTTTGTATTTAAAGGGGTTTCTCTACTTAAAAAAACGATAAAACACACCTAATTTTTATTGATTTCAATATCTTTGGATAAAACCAATATGTATGAGCAACCTTTTGGCTGCGCATGAAGTTTCAAAGAGTTATGGGGACTTTAAGGCGCTCAATAGTGTATCGTTGGAAATTCCTAGAGGTAGTATTTTTGGACTGCTAGGTCCCAATGGTGCAGGGAAAACTACGTTTATTAGAATTATTAATCAAATTACCTATCCGGATAAAGGAAGGGTTTTATTTAATGGAGAGCCCTTACAACCACATCATATAACCCAAATAGGGTATTTGCCTGAAGAAAGAGGGTTATACAAAAGTATGAAAGTAGGTGAGCAGGCACTTTATCTAGCTCAGTTGAAAGGACTGTCAAAGTCAGATGCTCAAAAGAAACTTAAGTTTTGGTTTGATCGTCTCGAAATCGGGGACTGGTGGAATAAAAAGGTGCAAGAACTTTCTAAAGGAATGGCTCAAAAAATTCAATTTGTGGTTACAGTGTTACACGAACCAAAATTGTTAATCTTTGATGAACCTTTTAGTGGATTTGATCCTATAAATGCCTCTATTATTAAGGATGAGATTCTGTACCTGAGAGAACAAGGAGCTACAATTATATTTTCTACTCACCGGATGGAATCAGTAGAAGAGTTATGTGATCATATTGCATTAATACATAAGTCAAATAAAATAGTAGACGGTAAACTTGCTGATATTAAAAGGGCTTATCGAAGTAACACCTTCGAGATAGGAATTGAGACGGAAAATATTGCCTTGTTGAAAAGTGAGCTTGCTCAAAAGTATACCGTCGGAGAAGCATTTTTTAGTTCTGTTAATGAAGAATTAAAACTAAGGGTACAGTTACCAAATGGATATCAGCCAAATGATTTGCTGAATGAATTACTATCCAAGGGAAATATCACTCATTTTTCGGAGGTCATACCTAGTGCCAATGATATTTTTATAAAAGCTGTTAAGAACCATTGAATATGAATCATCTTTTTTTAGTTATAAAACGAGAGTATCTTACAAAAGTGCGTAATAAGTCGTTTATTGTAATGACATTTTTAAGTCCCTTAATTTTTATTGGTTTGGCAGCTTTAGTGGGATATCTTTCAAGTATTAATAGTAATAAACTACGGACAGTAGCCATTATAGATGAATCTGGTCTTTTCGCTGAGGAATTTAATGACACTCAATTTACTAAATATGAGTTTCTTGATGGAGTAACTATTGAAGAAGCTAAATTGCTGACAGAAAAGGGCTCCTATTTTGGATTATTACATATTCCTGATCAGCCTATCTCTACCTTGACAAATACAATTGAATTTTTCTCAAAGGAATCTCCAGGATTTACTTTTATTGAAGCTATTTCAGAAAAATTGGAGAATAAGATTTTTCATATGAATCTAGCCGCTCAAAATGTTTCCTATTCTCTAATTGATGAAGCTAAGATACCTGTGTCTATTCAGCTTGAAAATTTTACTGGTGAAAAGACTTCAAAAATGGGAAATGTGCTAAAGCTTATTTTCGGGGGAGCAGCGGGGTATTTATTAATGATGTTTATTATTATTTATGGTAACATGATTATGAGAAGTGTCATCGAGGAGAAGACCAACCGTATTATTGAAATTATTATTTCTTCAGTAAAGCCTATTCAGTTGATGATGGGGAAAATTATTGGAACTTCTCTAGCGGGAGTGACTCAATTTCTTATGTGGGTACTAGTAGGTGCGCTTTTATTAACGGGGCTTTCCATGTTTTTTGGGATGGATGTAGGTAGTTTAGAAACTCCACAACGTGAAATGTTGGAAACAGTAGCTACTCAGCAAGGGATGCAACAGGAAATATCAGCTGTTTTATATGAGCTTAGACATATGCCTATTGTGACCTTGGTAATTGCTTTTTTAGTATACTTTATAGGTGGGTATTTGTTGTATAGCTCCCTGTATGCTGCTATTGGTGCCGCTGTTGATAATGAGACCGACACGCAACAATTCATGTTTCCTATTATTATGCCATTAATGCTGGCAATTTATGTTGGGTTCTTTACCGTTATAGAAGATCCTCATGGTACTGTTTCGGTCATTTTTTCGTATATTCCCTTTACTTCTCCTATAGTTATGCTCATGCGTATTCCTTTTGGTGTGCCATGGTGGGAGCTGGTTATTTCAATAGTGCTGTTGTACCTCACCTTTATGGTAATGGTTTGGTTTGCTGCAAAGATTTATCGTGTTGGGATTCTAATGTATGGCAAAAAACCAACCTACAAAGAATTGTTTAAATGGTTAAAATACTAAGTAAGGCCTGATGAATGAACTCATAGAATTGTTTAGAAAAATATTTCTGTTCAAGATCGTCAATACAGAAAAAGTTACCATCAGTGTTTTGACGGTGGTAACGGTTATTTTGGCGTTTATTCTAACCAATATTTTACTACGATTTGTAAGAAAAACAATTAGTAAACGATTACCTGTTCAGGATCGCAACAAGTTTGTCAGTATTTTTCAGGTGTTAAAATATGGAGTGTATATCATAGTTGTTATATTCACTTTGAATGCCTCAGGTGTCAATATGAATGTATTCTTAACGGCATCTGCTGCACTTTTTGTTGGATTGGGATTTGCGCTACAGCAACTCTTTCAAGATATTATTTCTGGGATACTACTTATTTTAGATCAATCCATGCATGTAGGAGATATAGTGGAGGTAAATGGTATTGTGGGAAGAGTTGAAGAAATTAGGTTACGAAGTACCAGAGTTATCAATAGAGATGGTAGGGTATTGGTGGTGCCTAATCATAAATTCATGAATGATACGTTGTACAATTATACTCAAAATGGAAATATTTTGCGGGAAAATGTGAGTGTTGGAGTTGCCTATGGTACTGATGTGGAATTGGTAAAACAGATTTTATTGGAAGTAGCTGATTCTCATACTTTGGTGCTAAAAGACCCTAAACCAATGGTTATTTTTAGCAATTTTGGGGAGTCATCTCTTGATTTTGAACTTTATTTTTTTGTAAGTGATGGGTTTATTACCCCTCGAATAAAAAGTGATTTGCGATTTAGAATTAATCAACAATTTAATGCCCGTAATATCTCTGTGCCATTTCCTCAACGAGATGTACATATTATTACTAAAACCTAAAGACCTACTTAAACGTTTGATATATGCCTAAAATATTAATTATTGAAGATGAAGCGGCTATCCGTCGTGTATTGACAAAAATCCTTACGGAGGAAAACGATGCCTATGAGGTTGATGAGGCTGAAGATGGAGCATTAGGATTGGAAAAAGTGAAAAAAGAAGATTATGATTTAGTGCTTTGCGATATTAAAATTCCGAAGATGGACGGAGTTGAAGTTCTTGAAGCAGCTAAACAACTTAAACCAGAAGTTCCTTTTGTTATGATATCTGGTCACGGTGATTTAGAAACTGCCGTAAATACTATGCGTTTGGGAGCCTATGATTATATATCCAAACCACCCGATTTGAATAGATTACTTAATACGGTTCGCAATGCACTAGATAGAAAGGAGCTGGTAGTTGAAAATACAATCTTAAAAAAGAAGGTTAGTAAAAACTATGAGATGGTTGGAGATAGTGAAGCAATAATGCAAATAAAAGATATTATAGAGAAGGTGGCTCCTACCGATGCACGAGTACTGGTTACTGGACCTAATGGTACAGGAAAAGAACTAGTCGCACATTGGTTACATCAAAAGAGTGAACGAGCCTCGGGCCCGATGATTGAGGTGAACTGTGCAGCAATACCCTCTGAATTGATAGAAAGTGAATTGTTCGGACATGTAAAGGGAGCTTTTACTTCCGCTGTAAAAGACCGTGCTGGTAAATTTGAAGCGGCAAATGGAGGAACCATTTTTTTAGATGAAATTGGTGATATGAGTTTGTCTGCACAAGCAAAGGTATTACGAGCCTTGCAAGAAAATAAAATTTCTCGAGTAGGAAGTGATAAGGATATTAAAGTAAATGTTAGAGTAGTGGCTGCTACTAATAAAAATTTACAGAAAGAAATTGAAGAAGGCCGTTTTAGGGAAGACTTATATCATCGATTAGCTGTTATTCTTATCAAGGTTCCTGCCTTAAATGATCGAAGGGAAGATATCCCCGTATTGGTAAGACATTTTTCTGAAAAAATAGCAGGAGAACAAGGGAACACCCCTAAGCAGTTTTCAGATAAAGCCATTAAACTTTTACAAGAATATGATTGGACAGGGAACATACGAGAGCTACGTAATGTAGTTGAGCGTTTAATCATATTGGGAGGAAAAGAGGTCAGTGAAAGTGATGTAAGACTTTTTGCAAGTAAGTAAAATTGATATTCACACTATGAAAACTATTTCAGTCGAAAAATATAAGGTTACAGGCCCTGTGAAACTTGCCTCAATTCCTACATTAGAAGATTTTAATTCGGATGAAAAGGAATTAAAAGAAGCTCTTAAAAAGGTCCGTAAAAAGTTAGCAAAATTTCAAGATACAATGTATGCTCATGCACGGTATGGGGTATTAGTGTGTTTTCAAGGAATGGATACAGCAGGAAAAGATAGTCTTATACGAGAACTGTTTAAGGATTTTAATAGTCGTGGAGTTGTCGTACATAGTTTTAAAACACCCACCGATAAGGAGTTAAGACATGATTATTTATGGAGACACTATATAGCCTTACCAGAACGAGGTAAATTCAGTGTTTTTAATCGTACACACTACGAAAATGTGCTGGTAACTAGAGTACATCCCCAGTATATACTGAATGAAAATATACCTGGAGTGACAAGTGTTGATGATATTGATGATGTTTTTTGGCAAAATCGATTTGATCAAATCAATAATTTTGAAAAACACATTTCGGAAAACGGAGTATTGGTCTTCAAATTTTATTTACATCTATCTAAAGAGGAGCAACGCAAGCGTTTACTTCGAAGATTGGAAGAGGAAGAGCATAATTGGAAATTTTCTCCTGGAGATTTAAAAGAACGCAACCTTTGGGATACTTACCAATCATGTTATGAAGAAGCCATTTCCCAAACATCAAAGGAAAAGGCCCCTTGGTTTGTCGTACCCGCTGATAATAAAGAAGCAGCACGTTATATTATTGCATCTGTATTATGGTCCCACTTAAGTGCTTATACTGATGTAAGGGAACCAGAATTAGACTCTGAAACCTTGAAAAATTTACATATTTATAAAGAACAACTTGAAGCTGAACATGAATAGAATTGCCCTACTACTTATTTTGTGTATTTCTTTTACGCAAGCCCAGACAAAAGACGAGCAGATGCTTAGAAAGATTTATAATGAGGCCTTGTCTAATGGTAAAAGTTATGAATGGCTTCAACATCTTTCTCTCACTATAGGACATCGCCTATCTGGTTCTGTGAATGCTGAATTAGCAGTGAATTACACAAAAAATGAATTAAAATCTATAAAAGGGGTAAATAGTTGGTTACAACCAGTAATGGTACCCAAATGGGTACGTGGTTTACCTGAATTTGCCTATATAGAAACTAAAAACGGAATGACAACCACGGTGCCAATTTTAGCGTTGGGTGGTTCAGTGGCTACTCCGGCTAGTGGTATTAAAGCGGAGCTTATCGAAGTAAAGAGTATTGAGGACTTACAGAAACTTGATCCTTCCCAGGTCTCGGGAAAAATTGTTTTTTATAACAGACCTATGCAAGATGAACTTATCAATACATTTGAATCATATGGTGGCTGCGTGGATCAGCGTTATGCCGGGGCATTGGAAGCTGGAAAATTAGGTGCCATAGGTGTGATTGTGCGTTCGGTTACATTGGCTAATGATGATTATCCACATACCGGTTCCATGTCCTATGGTGATTTACCAGTTTCTAAACGTATACCTGCGGCTGCAATTAGTACTAATGGAGCTAATTTATTAAGTAGTATTCTTTCTCTCAATCCAAAAACAAAGTTTTATTTTAAGCAAAATAGTCAAGTGTTAGAAGATGTAGAGTCACATAACGTGATCGCAGAAATAAAGGGAAGTCAATACCCTGATGAGATTATTTTGGTTGGAGGACACCTTGATTCTTGGGACGTAGGAGATGGTTCGCATGACGATGGAGCTGGCGTAGTTCAGAGCATGGAAGTAATAAGATTGTTTACTGAGTTGGGATATACACCTAAGCGTACCATTAGAGTGGTATTGTTTATGAATGAAGAAAATGGGCTAAGAGGAGCTACAAAATATGCAGAGGAAGCCAAACGCAAAAATGAAAAGCATATTCTAGCTTTGGAAAGTGATGCCGGAGGATTTACACCCCGAGGATTTAGCTTTGATACAAATCAAGCAAATTATGATCACATTACTCAGTGGAAATCACTTTTCGAACCTTATTATATCCATTTGTTTGATCGTAAAGGGAGTGGAGCTGATGTAGGGCCATTGAAGGATGGAAAGGTTGTTTTGGCCGGTTTGCGCCCTGATTCTCAACGTTATTTTGATCATCATCATTCTGAACGTGATACTTTTGATGCTGTTAATAAGAGAGAATTGGAATTAGGAGCCGCTACTATGGCCGCCCTGGTATATCTGATTGACACCTATGGTATACAAGAGTAGGTGATTGCTATTTAGTGAATGATTCCTATTTTCGAGGATGGTGCATAGTAACAATTTCTTGAAGATGAGTTCTGTCTAAATGCATATATACTTCAGTAGTGGTAATACTTTCATGTCCCAACATTTGTTGAATAGCGCGGAGATTAGCTCCATTTTGCAATAAATGTGTGGCAAAAGAATGTCTGAACGTATGTGGACTAATGGTTTTTTTCAATCCAATAGATGTTGCTAGGTTACGGATAATGGTAAAAATCATAGCTCTGGTTAATTGCTTTCCATGTCGATTTAAAAAGACATAATCTTCATGCCCTTTTTTGGGAGTTAAATGATTTCTAATTTCATTGATATACAAGCTAATATAGCGTTGTGTGTGTGCACCAATAGGAACTAAGCGTTGCTTATTACCTTTACCAGTTATTTTAATAAAACCTTCATCGAAAAAAAGGTCTGAACATTTCAGGTTTGTAAGTTCAGAAACCCGAAGTCCGCATCCGTATAGAGTTTCTAGTATTGCACGATTTCGTTCCCCCTCAGGGGATGTCAATTCAATAGCTCCTATAAGTTTGTCAATTTCTTCTTCAGATAACGTATCTGGTAGTTTTCGACCTGTTTTAGGTGTCTCAATGAGTTCCATAGGGCTTTCTTTACGATAGCCTTCAAAGATGAGGTATTTAAAAAAACTCTTTAGGCCAGAAATAAGCCTTGCCTGACTCCGAGGATTTATCTTTTGCGCTACCGAATACACGAATTGTTGAATTTCTTCATCGGTGATGGTAAGTGGTGTAACTAGTATTTTGTTTTCATCTAGAAAACTGATGAGTTTCTCAATATCCATCACATAGCTGTTAATGGAATTTTGAGATAGTCCACGTTCAATTTTAAGGTAATTACGATAAGAGGATAGAGTTGTTTGCCACTTCATAATGGTAAAGGTAACTCAAATTTGAAATAATCTATGAAGGAAATTAGCCTTGCTGATGTTAAAAAAAACCTACTAACTGTTATTGATTTTTGATAATTGATGTATCTTTGGACTATTCAAAACTAAAAAATTATGAAAAAACTATTGTTAACAGCTTTAGCTGTTGTTGGTTTTGTTGTGTCTTCAAATGCACAAGAAAAACCTAGATTTGGTGTAACTGCGGGTTATATTAATACGACCATCAAGGTTTCTGGTGATGGAATGTCTGCATCTGTTGATGAAAGTGGTTTCTTTGTTGGCGCTAATGCTGATTTTAAACTTTCGGATGTATTACATGTTCAACCAGCTGTGCTTTATGCAAGTGTAGATGAGGCTGACTTTCTACACATTCCAATAATGTTCAAGTACTATGTAGCTGAACAATTTAACATTCAAGCTGGACCTCAAGGTTCATTGTTTTTGGAAGATACTGAAGACACAATTAACTCTTTTGGATTGGACTTAGGTGCAGGATTAGGGTATGATATTAATGAGAATTTCTTTGTTGAAGCTCGTTATGCTTTTGAACTTACCAATCGTACACCTGATTTTGATGCTAAAACACGTATCAATACCTTACAAATTGGTGTAGGATATAGATTCTAATTTAATTTTATATATGACGATAAGGGACACCAATTGGTGTCCTTTTTTGTTTGTTTATTCTTTAATTGATTGGTTTACAGTGTTTAAAAAGAATGATATTTCAATTTTGTAATGTTTTTTTTTATACATTTGACTTGCCGACAATTCTTATAGTGACTTACTTAGTGCTTTTTGATCTTCTCGCTTAAATGCGTTCTTCAATTAAAATCCCCATTATTACCTCCCCATTCCTTTTTGGCAATATTAGTTAGTAGGCTTTTGTGGCATACATTTTTTGTTATACAAAAACCTTTTGGAAGGAAATAGTCTTTAGACTAAGGAAGAATATATTTTAACCAACAAAGAACCACTATGAAAACTCACTACTATCCGCCTTCCATTAAGGCATGGAAGGTTATTCCTGTCCCCAAGATTTTAAGTATTTGTATTACTTTGTTCCTTTTTTTCTTTTCCCTTGTAGCCAGTGCCCAAAAAGGGGGTTCTAAAGATAAGGAAGTTATTATCCGGGCCTGTACGCAGTATATTGGATACAGCACCTATAGGGCTTACTTTGGTTATGATAATCCCAATCGTCGAGAGATTACGGTGGATGAAAACAACAGTTACATTATCATTGAATCAACCCATCAAAAGAAAAAGGGTGTTAATGTATTTAAGGCAGGAAGTGTGGACAAGGCTTTCTGGTTTGATTTTAATGCTAAGGATAATGTAGAATGGACTGTAATTACCCCTAGTGGTAATGTACATAAAGTAGTGGCTAGTGCCAACTCTTCTCACTGTCCTGAAGGAGATGGTGGTGTTATTTTTCCTGTATACGGACAAGGTAGTGGGAAAAGCAATGATCTCATTGGGATGGAGCTTACCTCACTTGCAGGTCAAACGGCTGGTGATCAGCCCTCAGATGTTATTTTTCAAATACGAGGAAATTCGAAAGTACTAATTCAAATTGTGCCTCAAAGCCAAAAGATGCAAGAAGTATTAACACTACTTACTGGTACTTTTTTCCTATCCTATAATTCTAATCCATTAGAGTCAGACTTTGTTATTAATCCACAGGAAACTATTGAACATAACTTATCCTCTCTGGATGTGTATTTTCCAATTGATAAGTTATTAGAGCTTAATGCTAGAGGAGATATTATAAATTTTGTTAGAACTCTTTACCCAACTGTAACTAATATGGGGATTGTGACTTCACAAGGAGATGTAACTCAACAATCGGATATGGTTAAAGATGCTTTTAAAATTTGGCATAATGATCAGGTCTTTCCAGTTAATGGAACTGGGGTTAAAGTAGGAGTACTTTCAGATAGTTACGATAAACAACCTTATACGGGAGCAAGTAAAGCAACAGTTGATGTGCTTAATGGAGATTTACCCGGTGAAGGAAATCCAAATGGCTTTATAACCCCAGTGGAAGTATTAAAGGATTATCCCTTTGGTGTGGCTTCCGATGAAGGGCGCGCTATGTTACAAATTATTCACGATGTTGCCCCAGGGGCACAGTTAGCGTTTCACACTGGGGTGGTGTCCCCTAGAGATTTTGAGCTAGGTGTTCAAGCCTTGGCAAGCACCAATTGTGATGTTATTGTTGATGATATCACATTTATAACGGAACCTTTTTTTGGAAATGGTCGAATAGCTCAAGCCATTGAACAATTTACTCAACAAACCGGAAAAATGTATGTTACTTCTGCAGGGAATTTTTCGAATAATGGGTATCAGTCTAATTTCTCAGCTTCACTAACACAACCAACTACAAATTTTCTGGCTCCTAATAGTGGGGTAAGAGCGCATGTATTTGGAACTAACCAGGATGGTACACAAGATATTTTGCAAAAATTCAACGTAGTCCCCGGAGTTTATATGTTGGTATTACAATGGGATGAATCTATGGCTTCACAAGAAAATATGACAGGCGCCAGCACAGATTTGGATGTTTATGTGGTTACAGATAATGGAGAATTGTTGGTAGGAAATAATCGGATTAACATTGGAGGAGATCCTACCGAAATTATTGTTTTTGAGGCGACTGCAGAGGCCCAGGCAAATATTATGATAACAAGTGCTAACGGGAACCCTCCTTCAGGATTGTCATTTCGATATGTCGCATTTAGATCATCTGGATTAGACATACTTGAGTACTTTGGAGCACCAACAGTTACTGGTCACGCGATGAGTTCAGAAGTAGTTTCTGTAGCAGCAGTTGATTATAGAAATGGAGAGAACCCTACACCACAAGCCTATTCCTCGTATGGAGGAATGCTTTCAAATCAACAATTGATCCAAATAGATCTTGCCGCTCCAGATGGTGTTAACACAAATGTGGGTTCGATAGGAATAGATAATTCTGATGAAGATAGCTTCCCAAATTTTTATGGTACTTCGGCCGCTGCACCACATGCTGCTGCTGCTTTTGCATTAATGAAATCAGCCTTACCTTTTTGGTATCCTGATGGGATTAGTAATGGCTCACAAACAACTGCCAGTGAAATACTTCAATTGTTTACCTCTACAGCTAGACCTGGTGGTATGAATGAGGTTGTTGGAAGTGGATTGTTGGATGCAAACGCTGCATTTAAACAAATTGCTGCTCAGACACCTAAATTAATCACATTGATAGTGGAAGAAGGGGTTACACCAAGTGCAGAGCCATTTGAAGTAACGATCATTGGAGCCTATTTTCCAGAAAACCCTAAAGTGATTTTTAACGGAGAAGAATTGGAAATTGTTTCTGTTTCTGAAACAGAAATTGTGGCAAAAGTGGGAACTTTTTCAGGTAATCCAGCACTTACGGTAGTTACAGACTCAATGAGTCCTGGAGGAGCAGACGGCGGAAGTTCAAATCCACTCTACTTCTTTGATGGGGATAAGATTGCGATTAATATCATAGCCAATTCTTTGGAGGTTTTATTTGGACAAGATATTGTATTTGATTTTACAGTGGAAGGATTACCTGAAGGCACCACTATAGACATGGTTAATCTTCCTAATGTAGTTATTAATTCTACAGCCTCTATTTTAATGCCTTATCCTGATGTAAATAATTATGTAATTGAAGCGGATTTTGAATCTCCTTTAACTGAAGAACAGCTAGAACAATTTCAGGTTAATTTCAGTAAAGGAGTTTTGACAGTGTCTAAAAATGAGTTATTGATAACACCCCAACCAATTCATATTGGCTATGGTGATCCATTTACCGTGGCACATTCCTATACGTTTCCATTAGATGGAATAGGGGATATTGATCAGTTTAGGGAATCGATAGCCCAGTCATATGGTGCCTCTTTTTATAGCGCAAATGCCTTGGTAGTTATAAATCGTTTTGCGGCAGTAGTTAATGGCCAGGACATCATGGAAGTTCTTGAAAATAGCAGTTGGAGTGTGTCAGATAATACCATTACGAATCGATTTAATGCAGTTGTTAACGGTATGAATATAGGTGAACTAGATAATTCGCATTTTGAAGATTATTTGAATTCATTGGGTACTGTTGAAAACAATCGTTTTGCAGCTGTTGTGAATAGATTTATTGCGATAGTAAAAACAATAGATTTATTAGATGGTAATATTGATCTCTACGATGAATCTTTTGAGAATCGATTTAACGCTGTGGTTAATTCAAGTGATTTGGGAGGAGCCGACGATAAAAATGATTATTCGGAAATATTTTCGGTAATTGATGTATTAGACGGAAGTGACGACACTGGTGTGACACAGCTGTATGCAATGAATGTGGTAACAGGATTGACCGCAAATAAGCAAGGTGATACCCATAGAGTATTTCCTGGGGCATTCCTTTCCGCTATGGCATCTAATTTTTCTATTACCTATCAAATGGGGACTTTAACTGTCGATCCAGGAATATTGAATGTGTCTACCCAGGATATGGTTATTAATCAGGGAGTCGAGCCTAATACAGATTTATTAGTTACTGATATTACGGGTTTTGTCAATGATGAAAATCTAGAAACTGTATTTCCAAATGGTGTTTCATACCGGTTTATTAATGAATCGGGTAAGGAATATGAAGTAGGGGACCTTGGTGCCTTTTATATTGTCATTGAAAATCCTGAAAATTATTCCATTAATTATATCAGGCAAGGCATGTTGTATGTAAATCCTTATGGTGAGGCTTTATCTAAATTACGTACCTACCTAGACTGTGTTGGTGATAATGCTGATGATCCTGATGGATTGTATTTCGTTGCTAATTTTAGATATGAAAACCCGAACCCATATACCATTTATGTACCACATGGACCTGATAATTTTATATCAGGAGAAGCTCAGTTTTCTGGTGAGACTCCAATCGTATTTCAACCAGGGAGCGGAATTTTTGCGATACGATTTGATGGTAAAAGAATGACATGGAGCTTAACCACAATGGAAAGTACGCATAAGACATCAGTTTCTTCAGATGCTAGTGTGGATTCTAATCGATGCGGCTCTAAAGAGATCGAAGAATCTACTACCACACTTTTTTCTAGGACCTTAACCGAAGGGGTAGCCTCTGTGGATAAACAAATTCAGGGGTATGTTTCTCAAACCAATACGCTAAACGTAGGAGAAGTATCCTATCGCATTTTTCCTAACCCAGTTTCTCATCTACTGTCTGTGTATAAAAAAATGCCGGAACAAGGGGATGTAGTAGAAATATATGATATCAGTGGAAAAATGATTTATTCCAAAGAATACAAAATACAATCACAAACCCATACAGTAGATGTTGGACATTATCCTAGAGGCATTTACCTTGTGCGTATCCGAAACGCTCAAGAAACAGATGTAAAAATAATTAGGATGATAAAGCAGTAAACATGTAAACTATGATTAAAAAGAATCGAAACAGGTGTTTTTTAGCTATTCTGTTCCTAATTACAGGGGGAGCATATACTCAACAAGCACGTTTAGATAGTCTTACTAGTGCTATTAAAACCATGGAACGTGATAGCTCCATGGTTTTAGCACTTAATGATTTGAGTTCCGAATATCTACAGTCAGATAATCAGACTAAGGCTTTGCGTTATGCCAACGAAGCACTACAATTAGCAGAAAAAATTGAGTATCTAAGAGGAAAAGGTTATGCCCTAAAAAACATGGGGTTGGTGTATTACTACCAAGGAGATTACCTCAATGTGATGGAATATTGGACAAAGTCACTTGAAACTTTTGAGCGTATTTCGGATACGGTAGGTATTGCCAATATGGTTAATAATTTAGGGGCCGTATATTATACTCAAGGTGCTAATACCAAGGCTATTGAAAATTATTTGGTTTCCCTTCGTATTTCAGAGAAGAAAAGAGATACCATCCGGATGGTCACTTCTTTATTAAACATTGGGGGGGTGTATTCTGATAATCCAAATGATTATGAAAAAGCCTTAGATTATTATAATAGAGCAGAACCTTATCTCCAAAACCTTAAAGATAGCCAACTTACTTCTTCCTATTTGTTAGGAGTTGGTGAAATTTATTTAAAGCAAGGAAGGTATAAAGAAGCTCAAAATTATTTTAAAGAAGCCCTTCCCTATAATGAAAATTCCTCATTATACGCGCATAATTTGACCAAGCTTGGAGAAACTGAATATCGGATGGGTAGCTCAGAGGCTGCCATAGAACACCTTACAAAAGCATATGAACTAGCTCAAGAAAATAATCAACCATTGCCTATTACGCAGGCTTTAATGGGCCTAGCCACTATTTATCAACCTACGAATCCACGAAAGGGACTTGAGTATTATAACAAGGCTATTAGTATAGCTAAAGAGGTAGGATTACAATATGAATTGCGCGACATTTATAAAGGCATGTCTGTAGCCTATGAAGGACTAGGTCGATATGAGGACGCTTTCAAATATCAAAAGCTTTTTTTAGCCTACAAAGATTCATTGTTCAATCTGGAAACCAATGATAAAATTCGCGGATTACAATTTGATTTTGATTTGGAAAAGAAACAAGATCAGATAGAACTATTAGAAAAAGAATCAGAAATTATTCAACTTCGAGAAAAGCGACAGAAAAGTTTGGTATACGTATCAGCTATTACTTCTGTATTGGTATTTTTCTTAGCCTTAGGGATGTATAATCGCTATAAGTACGTCAAACGTACCAATCATATAATTGAAGAAGAAAAAAATCGTTCTGAAAAGCTGTTACTCAATATTTTACCCTATGAAACTGCGCTAGAATTAAAAGAGTATGGTAAGGTTAAAGCACAGCGATTTGATTCTGTAAGTGTTATGTTTACCGATTTTCAAGGATTTACAAAATATTCGGAAGGGATGGCACCAGAAGCATTGGTAGAGAGCGTCGATTACTTCTTTTCCAAATTTGATACAATCATTGAAAAATACCAGCTTGAAAAAATAAAAACCATAGGGGACTCTTATATGTGTGCTGGAGGACTGCCTTTTCCTGAAGAAAATCATCCTGTTAAAATTGTGGAAGCCGCCATTGAAATACTAGGATTTGTTGAAGAATCCAGAAAAAAGGAATCTCTGTTAGCCAATTTTAATATTAGGATAGGCATTAATACCGGGCCAGTGGTGGCTGGAGTAGTAGGGCTAAAGAAGTTTGCCTATGATATTTGGGGTGATGCGGTGAATGTGGCCTCTCGCATGGAAAATGCTTCAGACCCCGCACAGATTAATATTTCTGAAAACACCTATCTTCTAATAAAGGATATTTTTGAATGTGAGTATAGGGGAATGATAGATGTAAAAAATAAAGGAATGATGAAAATGTATTTTGTAAAAGGGAAAAAATAGTATTTGGTTAAGATGTTTATAGTGAGGTCATTATGTAGTTTTTTTGTACCTTTAATAAAATGGATTTTTTTTAACCTTATAATTCTTAAATATCTCTAATCTTATGGTCATCGCATGAAAGAAGAATCATATAATTACTGGATGCAAATTGAGCGTTTAGATAGACTTATACGAGCGTCAGAACTTAAGGCAGGACTTATAATTTCTTTTCACAGCCTACTGGTGGGAGTTTTTTTTGATAGACTAGATTCTCTACAACAAACATTTCAAGACAGCATTATGTTTATTGTTTTAGTGTGCCTATGGTTATTGTTTGTGGGCATATCAATTTATTATGCCATTAATTGTTTTATTCCTCGGATGGAGCTTAAATATGACAATAATGTGTTCTTTTTTAGTGATGCTGTCCGAAAGTATGGAGATATTCATCAGTTCAGTAAAACCTACTGTAAAATTTGTAATAACGAGAAACTCTTGTATGATCAGTTAAGTCAACAAGTGTATATTGGAAGTAAAATTATTGATCATAAATTTAAAAGCGTTCAAAAATCGGTTAAGTATTTAGCCTATAGTTTTATATACGTGGTATTGTTGTTAGTATTATGGCTTACAATGTTGTTTTAGTTCCCCAAATATTTCATAACTCTATACAGGATGAAAGGTTACAACCATCTTAGGAAAAAAGCATTGTCAATATTAAAGGATCAACTCTCTGAAAGTCTTACCTATCACGGGATACATCATACGTTAAATGTACTTAACGTATGTAACCAATATATAAGACGAAATAAAATACCCTCACATCCCGCAAAACTATTGAGGTTAGGAGCACTATTGCATGATATCGGTTTTACAGTATCGAATATTAATCATGAAGAACATAGTGTTAAAATAAGTCGTGAACTGATGAGGGAGTGTAATTTTAACTCTTTGGATACAGAAACCGTTGTCAATTTAATTTATGCTACAAGAATTCCTCAGCACCCTAAAAATGAGTTGGAAAAAATATTGTGCGATGCTGATTTGGATTACCTGGGACGGTCTGACTTTTATAGTATAAGTGACCAGCTTTTTCAAGAACTAAAATATTTTTCAGTACTAAAGGATAAGAAGGAATGGAACAAAGCGCAGATTAAATTTTTGGAATCTCATTCCTATCATACACCTTATGCTCAGAAATATAGGCAACCAGAAAAGGAAAAACGAATTAAGGAGATACGTTCAAAGTTAAATTAAACAGTAGTACTTCTTACTTTTACCCCTTATTCTTTAATTTAGCCAAAAATAATTGTTAATGAAAATACTAATTATCAACGGACCTAATTTAAACCTACTTGGAAAAAGAGAACCTGAGATTTATGGGAATAAAACCTTTGAGGATATTTTAGAAGGTCTAAAAATGCAATATCCTAATGTCACTTTAGAGTATTTCCAGTCTAATGTCGAAGGAGAGCTCATCAATAAACTACATCAGGCCGGTTTTGACCATGATGGTATTATTCTTAATGCAGGAGCTTATACTCATACTTCTGTTGCCATTGGAGATGCTGTTAAAGGAATAAAAACACCGGTTGTAGAAGTGCATATTTCGAATACATTCTCTAGAGAATCTTTCCGACACGTTTCTTACATTTCTCCGAATGCACAAGGTGTAATTTTAGGTTTTGGTATGCAAAGTTATGCACTTGCTATCCAAAGTTTTTTAATGTAAGAGGGCATTATGTATTTTTTTAATTGGAGTACGGGTAAAGATTCGGCCTTGGCTCTTTATCAGCTTCTACAACAAGGAATTCCTGTTACTAAGTTGCTAACTACACTTCATAGCTCTACTATGAGAGTGTCCATGCATGGGATTAGCTTGGAAATGGTGAAGAAACAGATTGAAGCATTGGGTTTAGATTGGATGCCCATTTACCTACCTAAGACAGACTCTATGGAACGTTATAACGAAATTATAGGAGCCGCCATAGATGAATTAAAGAAACAAGGATATACACATGCTGCTTTTGGAGATATTTTTTTGGAAGATTTACGACTATATCGTGAAAAGCAACTAGAAAAGGCGGGATTAAAGGCTGTCTTTCCTCTATGGAAGCAAGACACGTATGGGCTTGTAAACAGATTCACGGAATTAGGATTTAAAGCCGTTGTTGTCTGTGTAAATGCAAAGTATATGGATGCTTCTTTTGTAGGTTGTGAATTGGATGAAAATTTTATAAAACGACTTCCACAAGGGGTGGACCCCTGTGGGGAAAATGGGGAATTTCATACATTCGTTTATGATGGCCCTTTGTTTAAAAATAGAGTAGCGTTTACCATTGGAGAAAAAGTGCTGAAAAGTTATCCGCCAACGTACGATTCGAATGGAAATACTATAGATAATTCGTTTTGGTATTGCGATATCTTATCCCATTAGAAATGAAAAAATCCCCTGAATTTCAGGGGATTTTTATATAATAACATCGTTAAATTAAATGTGAATTACCTCTCCATAGGCTGCTGCTACAGCCTCCATCACAGCCTCACTCATGGTTGGATGTGGGTGTACAGCTTTAAGAACCTCATGTCCGGTGGTTTCAAGTTTACGCGCTACAACAGCTTCAGCTATCATATCCGTAACACCAGCACCAATCATGTGACAACCTAGCCATTCACCATATTTGGCATCAAAAATCACTTTTACAAATCCGTCAGAATTTCCACCTGCTTTGGCTTTACCACTTGCAGAGAATGGGAATTTCCCAACTTTGATATCAAGTCCTTTTTCACGGGCCTGCTTTTCTGTAAGACCCACAGAAGCAATCTCAGGGGTACAATAGGTACATCCTGGTATATTACCATAATCCAATGCTTCAACGTGCATTCCTGCGATTTTTTCTACACATAGAATACCTTCAGCAGAAGCAACGTGAGCTAAGGCCTGACCCGGAGTTACGTCACCAATAGCGTAATAGCCTGGTATGTTGGTTTGATAGTAATCATTTACCAAAATTTTATCACGATCAACAGCAATACCTACATCTTCTAACCCAATTCCTTCAATATTGGTTTTAATACCTACAGCTGAAAGCACAATATCTGCTTCTAGTATTTCCTCACCCTTAGAAGTCTTTATGGTAGCCTTTACTCCAGCACCAGAGGTGTCTACTTTGGTGACCTCAGCAGAAGTCATAATTTTAACACCTGCCTTTTTAAAGCTGCGCTCTAGTTGTTTTGAAACTTCTTCATCCTCAACCGGAACAATGTTTGGCATAAATTCTACAACGGTCACATCTGTTCCCATTGAGTTGTAGAAATGAGCAAATTCAATTCCAATAGCGCCACTTCCCACAACGATCATTTTCTTAGGCTGGGTAGGAAGCGTCATAGCCTCACGGTATCCAATGACTTTTTTACCATCTTGTGGTAAGCTAGGCAATTCTCTAGAGCGTGCTCCAGTAGCTATAATAATGTGATCAGCACTATACTCTGTTGTTTTTCCGTCTTTATCCTTAACATCAATTTTTTTTCCGGCTTTTAACTTGCCGAATCCTTCAATTACCTCAATTTTATTTTTCTTCATAAGGAATTGAACACCCTTACTCATTCCCTCAGCAACTCCGCGGCTACGTTTAATGATGGCATCAAAATCTTTGTCATATTCCTTTACGGTAAGTCCGTAATCTTCAGCATGCTTAAGGTAGTCAAATACTTGGGCGCTTTTTAATAATGCTTTGGTTGGGATACATCCCCAGTTAAGGCATACCCCACCAAGGTTTTCTTTTTCTACAACGGCAGTTTTAAATCCTAGCTGGGAGGCGCGGATAGCAGTAACATATCCTCCTGGACCACTCCCTAAAACGATAACATCGTACTTATTCATTATGTTCGGTTTTAAATGTCAAAAAATGCGGTTACGAAGTTACGGAAAACCTCTTTAACCTCTAAATATTTATCCTTTTTTAAGAGCTGCTTGTTTAACAACACCAAGCGTGATTCCCCATTGGCCTAGTCCGTAGGTAAGCATGATCAAGGTTCCTGCATAAGGTATGGTTTCATGAAATTTGTCAATGGCTAAAATAGTATCAGAAACTAAAAAAAGTATAACACCAATCAGCACGAGATAATAACTTGCAGTATTCACTTCTATACAACGCAAAAATGCCGCTTTAGCCATATTGAGCATCACTATCATGTACACTACTACTGGCAAGAAAAATGAGCCTAGGCTATCGTGAATGATAAATAGAATAGTTAAGGCGTATGTTAAAAGAAAAGCAATAAATAGCAAGAATTTTTTGAGACGGATCGTTTTTCGTTGAAAAAACAAGGCGATATAAAAACTATTTCCGATAAGAAAAGCCAATAGACCCGCAATAAAATAGTTTTCAGAATTCGGCACAAACATAAGTAAGATATCGCCCAATAGCATAAAAAAGAGTGCAGTCATTCCTAATTTACGGGATATGGATTCTAAATGTTTGCTCCTGAAATAGAAAAAAATGAGCAAGGAACTAAGTAGACTTGGTTTTGTAATGTACCTAAGATCTTGTAATTCAGGTTTGTTTAAAACAATAATGTCTAATGCTAAAAGGATTAAAAAAATGGCACTAAATCTAAGTAGTTTGTAGGTTTTAACGGTTTTCATAGATATAAGGTTGGAGCACTAAAATATTGATTTTATATCGAATTTATACAATTCATCCTATAAATTCGACAATTGGGTATGAATTGTTT
Organism: Imtechella halotolerans; assembly: GCF_028743515.2. Lineage (GTDB taxonomy): Bacteria > Bacteroidota > Bacteroidia > Flavobacteriales > Flavobacteriaceae > Imtechella > Imtechella halotolerans. The sequence goes on from NZ_CP117969.2 coordinate 303,936, forward strand.
TCTTCATTCTACACCGCAACCTACTTTTGACCTATCATCATCAAAGTTCATTCATCATCAAAAAACAAATTTATGGTTCGAATTATTACAACTATGGCCTTAATAATAGCTGGAAAACTAGTAGGTAATGGTAGTCAAGGAAGGATTACATTAACGATTAATGAAGATAAAATTTCTTGTAGTATTCCTTGTACACAAGCTTTTTATAAGGTGAGTCAATTAACATCTTTGGAAGAAAAAAAGTATTACCTCAAGTAGCTTTTTGGTACCTTTAAACCAGTAAGGCTAAAACAATAAAAGCAAAACCAAACATACACCAACCTATAAACAGGAATTAGACGAATCATGTTTCAATCTTTACTTAAATATCTTTTTAAATCAATTCTAGCGGGAATTGTTATAAGTGGGATTATAGCATCCTTTATCTGGCTTGTCCAGTATTTAAATGGTCGAATATTCAGTATGCAAATTTTAAGTAAAGAATTTGGATACTATCTAATTTACGGCATAGTACTCACAACGATCAATAGTACCTTTTTTGATTATTTGAATTCACGTTCTTGGCGTAAGGGTAGGAGGTTTAGATTACTTATAGGGGTTTTAGGCAGTTTTTTTCTTACAATTTTAGGTGTATTTCTTATTCGATTAGGTATTGGGGTAGTATTTGAAGGGGCCGATCTCATTGGTTTTATTAAAGGGGAACAAGCTCGGTTTTATATTGTAGCGGTAATTATTACCTTGGTATTTGTGTTGTTTTTTCATGCGCTACATTTTTATAAAGAGTTACAGCGAAATAAGTTAACACAACAAAAGATAATTGCTGGAACTGCTTCTGCGCAATTTGATGCCTTAAAGAATCAGTTAGATCCTCATTTTCTTTTTAATAGTTTAAATGTGTTGACATCGCTTATAGATGAAAACCCGACAATGGCTCAAAAGTTTACAACCTCTTTATCTAAAGTATATCGGTATGTTTTAGAACAAAAGAATAAAGAGTTGGTGAGTTTAGAGGAGGAACTTTCCTTTGCAAAAACCTATATGGATCTTTTAAAAATGCGATTTGAA